>NZ_JASCQQ010000028.1:0-280063 GCF_030012485.1 Halomonas rhizosphaerae | reverse complement strand
TCAGAAGAACGTCAACCCGACCTGGAAGAGCCGCTCCACGTCGCGCAGCCGGCGCTTGTCGATCACGAACAGGATGACGTGGTCACCGGACTCCACCACCACGTCGTCATGGGCGATCAGCACCTCCTTGCCGCGTACCACGGCGCCGATGGTGGTGCCCTGGGGCAGGTCGATCTCGCCGATGGCGCGCCCCACCACCTTGGACGACTGGGTGTCGCCGTGGGCGATGGCCTCGATGGCCTCGGCCGCGCCGCGGCGCAGCGAGTGGACGTTGACGATGTCGCCGCGCCGCACGTGGGTCAGCAGGCTGCCGATGGTGGCCTGCTGGGGCGAGATGGCGATGTCGATCTCGCCGCCCTGCACCAGGTCGACATAGGCGGCGTTGTTGATCAGCGTCAGCACCTTCTTGGCGCCCATGCGCTTGGCCAGCATCGACGACATGATGTTGACCTCGTCGTCGTTGGTCAGCGCACAGAAGATGTCGCACTCCTCGATGTTCTCCTCCTCCAGCAGCCGCTTGGCGGTGGCGCTGCCGTGCAGCACCACGGTGCGGTCGAGGCGTTCGGAGAGCTGGGTGCAGCGCTCGAGGTTGTGCTCGATGATCTTGACCTGGTGGCTGTGCTCCAGGTGCTCGGCCAGGCGCTCGCCGATGTTGCCGCCGCCGGCGATCATCACCCGGCGGAAGTCGCGGTCGAGGCGGCGCAGCTCGCTCATCACCGCGCGGATGTCGCGCCGGGCGGCGATGAAGAACACCTCGTCGTCGGCCTCGATCACGGTGTCGCCGCGGGGAATGATCGGCCGGTTCTGGCGGTAGATGGCCGCCACCCGGGTGTCGACGCTGGGCATGTGGCGGCGCAGGAAGCCCAGCTCCTGGCCGACCAGCGGGCCGCCGTAGAAGGCCTTCACCGCCACCAGCTGCACCAGGCCGCCGGCGAACTCCAGCACCTGCAGGGCGCCGGGATGCTCGATCAGCCGGCGGATATGGTCGGTGACCACCTGCTCGGGGCTGATCAGCACGTCGATGGGCACCGCCTCGTGGGCGAACAGGCCCTTGCGGGTCAGGTAGGCGGTGGCACGCACCCGGGCGATCTTGGTCGGCGTGCGGAACAGGGTGTGGGCCACCTGGCAGGCGATCATGTTGACCTCGTCAGAGTTGGTCACTGCGATCAGCATGTCGGCGTCCTCGCAGCCGGCCTGGCGAAGCACCATGGGGTAGGAGCCGGCCCCGGAGACCGTGCGGATGTCCAGGCGGGTATGCAGCTCGCGCAGGCGCTCGCCGTCGGTGTCCACCACCGTGATGTCGTTCTCCTCCCGGGCCAGGTGCTCGGCCAGGGTGCCGCCGACCTGGCCGGCGCCAAGAATGATGATCTTCACGGAAGGGTCTCCTTCTTGTTGTCGCCGGGATCGTCGGTGCTTTCTGGCTCGATCATCAGGCGGTAGCCGATCCCGGCCTCGGTCTGCAGCAGTGACTGGTCAGCGGGATCATCACCGAGCTTCTGGCGCAGCTTGCTGATCACGATGCGCAAGTAGTGGGTATCCTCGGCGTGGCTCGGGCCCCACACTTCGCGCAACAACTGTGTCTGAGTGACGACCCGGCCGCTGTGGCGGCATAGGCGTTCGAGCACGGCGTACTCCTTGGGCGTCAGGTGAACGGGTGTGCCGTTTCGCCACACACGCCGTTCGATGGGGTCGATCACCAGGCCGTTGCCGCGGTAGCGCAGGCCTTCCGGCATGCCCTGGGGCACCTCGCGAACACGCAGCAGGGCACGGATGCGTGCCAGCAGTTCCTGGATGCCGAAGGGCTTGGTCACGTAATCGTTGGCACCATGGTCCAGGGCCCGGACCTTCTCCCCCTCCTGGCCGCGTACCGAAACCACGATGATGGGCACCTGGCCGCGTGCACGCAGCCGATCGAGCACCGCCTGGCCATCCATATCGGGCAGGCCCAGGTCCAGCAGGACGAGATCCGGGGCCTCCTTCAGGGCCAGCGCCAGCCCTTCGCGACCATTCGCCGCCTCGTAGACCACGAAGCCCTGGGAGACCAGGCTGATGCGCAGGAAGCGGCGAATCTGCGGCTCGTCGTCGATGACCAGGATGCGTTGGGGTTCAGTCGACATGGTGGCGAGGCTCCTCGGTGGCGTCGGGCAGTGGCAGGCGCATCACGATGCGCGTGCCGGTTCCCTCACGGCCAGGCTCGGCGACGATGGTGCCGGCATGGGCGCCGAGCATGCCGCGACAGATGGCGAGCCCCAGGCCGCTGCCATGGCGGCCGCGATCGCCCTCGCCGCCGGTGGTGAACATGTCGAACACCCGTTCGCGCAGGTGGGGCTCGATGCCGGGGCCCTGGTCGGTCACCGCGAGCCATAGCTGGCCCGACGCGACCCCGGCCTCAAGGCGCAGCGTCCCGCCTGGCGGCGAGAAGCGCGCCGCATTCTCGATGACATTGACCAGCGCCTGCTCGATGAGCGCCGGATGCACGTGCAAGAGCGGCAGGTCCTCCGGCCAGTCCCGCTGCACGCGGAGCCCCTGAAGGGCAGGCCCCAGACGCCGGAGGGCACTGGCCACCAGGTCTTCCAGCGAGATCCAGTCGCGCTCCAGCTTGAGGCCGCCCTGTCCGAGCCGCGTCATGTCCAGCAGGTTCTGGATGTAACGATCCAGACGCTCACTTTCACTCAAGATGCCGTCGAGGAGTTCGGCACGGTCGGTATCATTGAGTTGATCGGCCAGGTCGCGCAGGGTGCTGGCGGAACCGATGATCGAGGCCAGGGGCGTTCTCAGATCATGGGAGACCGATGACAACAGCGCCGAGCGCAGACGCTCGTTTTCCTCGGAAAGCCGCGACGCCTCCAGGTCGGCGACCAGGCGAGTCCGCTCCAGCGACAACGTCAGCATGCGCAACATGGCATCGATGCGCCCTTCCTCGTCGGGCGATGGCGGGTGCTCCCGCTTGCCCAGGGCAAGGCAGATCAGCGCCACCAGCCGATCCTGCTCCACCAGCGGAATGATCTGCCAGTCGGTATCCATCGGCTGTTCGGTCCCCTTGCCGCTGGGACGACGGTGCAGACGGGTCCACGCCACGGCGGTCCTGGCATCGGGGTCAAGGCGGTGTCCCGCCGGCGCACTATGGAGCAGTGCCCCATCACCCTTGTTGTCGGTGGCGTCCAGCATCACCACCGGACACCCGAGCCAGCGCATCAGGGTGGCCACGCCCACTTCGCCGACGCGTTCCCGGTCCGTCGCCACCGCGAGTTCCCGGGAGAAGGTCAGCAGCTGGTAGGTCTGTTCGCGGCTCGCACGCAGGGCAAGAAGGCGCTTTCGGGCGCTCCCTGCCAGTTGCCCGACCACCACGGCGACCAGCAGGTAGACCACCACGGTGACCAGTTGATCGTCTTCCACCATGGCCAGCGAGTAGCGCGGTTCGGTCAGGAAGAAATTGAAACTGACAAACCCCAGTACGGCGGCCAGCATGGCGGAACGGGTTCCCGCCAGGGTGGCACTGACCAGCACCGCGCCGAGAAACAGCAAGGACAGATTGCCCAGTGCCAGCCAGGACTTCAGGCCTGCGGAGAGGGCCAGCGCCGCCAGGGTCGAGCTCAGGGCAATACCCGAATCCCGCCAGTGCCAGAGGCGTTGGCGTTGGCGAGGGCGAAAGCGTGGCCGCTGACGTGCCTCGGCCGCCACCACGAGGTCGAAGGGTCCTCCCAATCGCGCCAGGCGCTCCGCCAGGGGACGACGCCAGACTCGCCAGCCCGATGGGCGGCCATGGCCGACCATCAGGGTGGCAACCTTCAGCTCATTCGCCAGTGCCAAGAGCTCGCGGGCACGATCCTGTCCCGAGACCACGCGGACATCGCCGCCCAGGCGCTGGACCTGGGCAAAGTCGCGCTCCAGCATCAGCCGCCTTTGCGGATCCTCTCTGTCGCTCTCGACGTAGGCGGCACACCACTGGACGCGATCACGAGACGCCAGGCGATGGGCGGCACGAACCAGAGCGGCATCCTCAGCCCCGCCGCTCAGCGCGACCAGCAGCCGAATGGGCGCTGGGTGGCGCGACGGACTGGCCGTGTGCTCTTCGATAGCCTGCATGCTCATCTCGAGGGCCTTTTGCATAGCCGCCTATCGCCGCCAGAACATCGGGGTCAGGAGTACCAGCACCGTCAGGATCTCCAGGCGCCCCATCAGCATCCCGATGCACAGCAGCCACTTGGCAGCATCCGGCAGGGTGGTGAAGTTGCCTGACGGGCCGATGATGTCGCCGAGCCCCGGTCCCACATTGGCCACGGCCGTGGCGGCGCCCGAGAGCGCCGTGATGAAGTCCAGTCCCATGAGCGATAGCCCGAGCGCCAGGCCGGCGATGGTCAGGAAGAAGAAGAACGAGAACGCCACCACACCCCGGGTGATCTCGTCGGTCAGCGCCTGGCCATTGTAGCGCGAGACAAAGACACCACTTGAGTGGATCAGGAAGCGCAACTGGCTGACCAGCAGCAGCATGGCGACCTGGAAGCGAAAGATCTTCATGCCCCCGGCGGTCGAGCCACTGCAGCCCCCGACGAAGGTGAGGTAGAAGAAGGCCACCGTGGCCATGGGGCCCCAGAGCGTGTAGTCATCCGACGCATAGCCGGTGGTGGTGACTACTGAGATGACATTGAAGACCACGTGGGTGAGTGCCTCGAAGGGTGGCGTACCCAGCGATATGCGCCACAGCGTCAGCAATAGGCAGACCGTTGCCAGCAGGATCAGCAGCCCATGCACCTGCTGGTCCCGCCACAGGGCCATCCGTGCCCCGCGCAACACGCGGATGTAGAGCACGAAGGGCAGGGCGCCGCAGAGCATGAAGAGGCTGGCCATCCACAGGAGGTGAGGGGCGTCGGCATAGGCCCCGAAGGAGGCATCGGAGTTGGCGAAGCCGCCCGTGGCCACCGAGGTCATGGCGTGCACCACGGCATCCAGCGGTGCCATGCCACCCAGCCAGTAGGCGAGCATCGCCGTGAGCGTGAAGCCACAGTAGATGCCGAGCGTTGCCTTGGCGATGCCGCCGGTACGAGGCATGACCTTCTCGGACCAGTCGGAGGACTCGGTGTGGAACAGGCGCATGCCCCCGACCTTCAGGAAGGGCAGGATGGCGATCCCCATGACGATGATGCCGATGCCGCCCAGCCACTGCATGATGCCACGCCACAGCTTGAGGCCGTCTGACAGGAACTCGATGCCCTCGAGAATCGTCGAGCCGGTCGTGGTGATCGCCGACACCGACTCGAACACGGCGTTGGTGAAGGAGAGCTGTGGCGCCCCCAGTACCAGCGGCAGGCTGGCGAATCCGCTGACGGTGATCCAGCTCAAAGCCGTCAGCACGAACATCTGCCAGGACTTCAGCTCCACGGCGACGCGGAAGGTGACGGCCCAGGTGAGGACCACGGCCCCCAGGATCAGCAGGATCGACAGGCCGAAGGCCGTGGCGTCGGGATCTTCCTCGATCACCAGCACTGCCCAGGGGAGTGCCATGAACATCGCCAACACCAGCCAGAGGACCGACACCGCCTTGAAGACCGGTGCCCACTGGCGAAATCGATCACTCAGGTGGCGATGGAGGCTCAGCGTCCTGGACATCTTCTTGTCCCACTCATCAGAGAGGGGCCCATGCAACCATGCAGCGACATAAAAAGTCCGTAAAAAATGACCGCACAGTGATGACAGGGGAGTAGGCGTTGAGGGGGCATGATGGTGCGCTGAAGAAGGCGTAAAGCAGGTGTGGCGCCCCATGGGGCGCTTGGAGTGGCCTTTGCAGCATAGGGATACGAGAGCAGGGGAGGCGCTCCTCCTTGCTGCCTCCCCCGCATTCTCAGGTGGTCTCAGGCGTTCCAGGCGTTGCAGGTGACCGCCGGGTTGAAGGGCTCGAGGTTGCCGTTGGGGTTGTCGCGGAACCAGACGTGCTGGTCGTAGTGGGGCTCGAAGTGGTGGGCCTCCTCGGCAGGCGTATCGGGGTCGTCGACCATGTAGTCCCAGCGGCGACCCGCGAGGGTCGGTGGCTCGCCATGGCCCGCGGCCTCCCAGGCCTTGCGGAACACCAGGTTCTCGACCCCGACCAGCACCAGGGAGCCGTCCGCCTGGGGCTCGTAGAGCAGGATGGCGGGGGTCATGAAGTCGGTATGGGTGCTGGTGCCGTCGACTCGGGGGGCGGTGACCGTGAGGCCGAGCAGGTCCGGGCGCAGGTAGTGGATGCCCATGTCACCCAGCTCGGCAGGCAGACCATGGGCCGCGGCACTCACGCACTCGCCGGAGGGATCCGGTTCGTAGCCTTCCGCCAGTGCCACGTTCACATCCTCGAAGCGCACCGTTGCCGCCTTGATCGACGCGATCAACGCCTCGACGTCATCGGCCCGGGCGCTGTCGTCCGGCAGGCAGGCCGCCGCCAGCCCCGCGGTCATGACGCCTCCCCACAAGATGCCACGCATGGGATTCTTCCTCCTGTAGGCGTGGTGCCGGCTCGCGCTTGCAGGCGCCCGGCACGAAATGCGCCCCTGTGCTTGCCGCAAGGGGCGCGAAACGGGTTGGACCATCGCTTGAACTATAGCGCCGGGGCAAACCCGGACCGGCTGATATTGTCGTGATACTCCGGTAACAGACGGCCTCAGCTGCGGGGACGAGCCGCTTTCGGCGGCCGGGGTGGCACGCGGGCAGCGAGAAACACTGCCCTGCGGCCTCAGGAGAGGCGGCGCCAGCCCTCGCGGAGGTGGCGGGTGGCGTTGTGCCAGAGGCCGGTCGGGGCGGCGGCCGTCGGGGTAGCCAGCGCGACGAGCGCGCGTTGCAACCCGACCAGGATGGCATCCAGGTGACGGTGGCAGAGGGTGCTGTTCAGCCCGCCCGGGCAGTGGGCGAGCAGCTCGTCGCACTGGGTAGAGGCGGCCTCCAGGGCCAGATGGGCCTCGTCATGGTCTATGGCCTCGTCGCGGCAGGCCTTGAGGTCACGACAGAGCATCCTCAGCATCTTGCCGTCGAGCCAGCAGGGCAGGCCGTCGCTCGCCTTGCCGGCCATGGAGTGCTTGATGGCCTGGAAGGAGACCTGCAGGAAGACGACGGTGGTGTACACCCTGGGGCGTTCGGGATTCATGACGGTCGACCCCGCAACAGTCTTTTAATGAGAATAATTATCGATAGTAGGCGTGCCCGGCCGCGCCTGTCAATGCGGGGCACCAGGCCAGGCTTGCGGGAAGCGGTGGGTACTGCCTCCATCACTGTGTGCGCTGTGCAGGGGCTCCTGGAGGCCTTGAATTTATAGACGATCGGTCTATATTAAAGGCATGACACGAACGACCTCTCTTCCCAAGCCCCGTCGTGGGCGTCCGCCCCGCGTCCCCCGCGACGACCCGGATACCCGCGCGGCCCTGATTCGCAGCGGGCTCGAGGTGCTGACCGAACAGGGCTTCACCGCGTCCGGCATCGACGGCATCCTGCGGCGCGTCGGCGTGCCCAAGGGCTCCTTCTACTACTACTTCGACAGCAAGGAGGCCTTCGGGCGTGCCGTCATGGAGCATTACGGCGCCTACTTCGCCAACAAGCTCGACCAGCACCTGCTGGACGCGTCACGCCGGCCCCTGCAGCGCCTCGAGGCCTTCGTCGCCGATGCCAGGGCTGGTATGGAACGCCACCACTTCCGCCGGGGCTGCCTGGTAGGCAACCTGGGCCAGGAGGTCGGAGGGTTGCCGGAAGGCTATCGGCGGTGGTTGCGAAGGACCCTCGACGACTGGCAGCAGCGCGTGGCGCGGTGCCTGCGCGAGGCCCAGGCCGCCGGTGAGCTCGCTGGCGAGGCTGATTGCGACTGGCTTGCCGAGGCCTTCTGGATCGGCTGGGAGGGGGCGGTCATGCGCGCCCGGCTGGAGGGCCGCGCCCGCCCCCTGGAGATATTCATCACCACCTACATGGAAGGGCTGCCCCGTTAGCCCGGGGCGCGTTCATGTCCTTGTATAGACGACCGGTCCATAAATCGACGTATCAATGAGGTTCACGATGTTCAAGGCAATCCTGATCGACAAGCACGACGACAGCCAGCGTGTGTCGCTGGAGACACTCGACGACTCGCGACTCCCCGAGGGGGACGTGACGGTGCGGGTCGAGTGCAGCACGCTCAACTACAAGGATGCCCTGGCCATCACCGGCAAGGGGCCGGTGGTGCGCACGTTTCCCATGGTCCCCGGGATCGACCTGGCGGGCACGGTCGAGAGCTCGACGGCCGAGGCCTATCAGCCCGGTGACGCCGTACTGCTCAACGGCTGGGGTGTCGGAGAAACCCACTGGGGCGGCCTGGCCGAGAAGGCCCGCCTGGACAGTCGCTGGCTGATCCCCCATCCATCGGCCTTCAGCGCCCGTCAATCCATGGCCATCGGCACGGCCGGTTACACCGCCATGCTGGCGGTCATGGCGCTGGAACGCCAGGGCGTGACGCCGGACCAGGGTGAGGTGCTGGTGACCGGTGCCAATGGCGGCGTCGGCAGCTATGCCATCGCGCTCCTCTCGCGGCTGGGCTATCGAGTCGTGGCCTCCACTGGACGCCCGGAGGAGACAGACTATCTCGAGGGCCTCGGGGCCCGGGAGGTGATCGATCGCAAGACGCTGTCGGAGCCCGGGCGGCCCCTGGCGAAGGAGCGCTGGGCGGGGGCCATCGATTCGGTGGGCAGCCACACCCTGGCCAACGTCCTGGCCGCGACCCGCTATGGCGGCACCGTCGCGGCCTGCGGGCTGGCACAGGGCATGGACCTGCCGAGCAGCGTCGCCCCCTTCATCCTGCGGGGCGTGACCCTGGCGGGGATCGACAGCGTGATGCGGCCCTACGAGGATCGCGTCGAGGCCTGGCGTCGGCTCGGCGAGCTGTTGGCCCCAGAGCAGCTCGACGCCATCACCCGCACGATTGCCCTTGACGAGGCCATCGACACGGCAGGCGAACTGCTGGCCGGTCGGGTCCGCGGCCGCGTCGTGGTGGACATGGCGCGCTAGCGTGTCGGTTGCTCCTGAGAAGGGCGTTCCCTTCGGGCGGGCGGCGTCTGCTGGTCGCCTTGATCAGCCGAAGGGGTACGCGTTCGAGAACTGCTGAATCAGCGTGCATGAAAAGGGCAGGGCGCAGGCCCTGCCCCTGGTCAGATCGCGTCTCGACACGAGACGGCCTTCGAGGCGTCACTAGACGTAGAAGTCCAGCTCTTCCTGCGCCTTGAGCAGGTCCCGCATCCTGATCGGATCGTCACCGAAGAAGAACACGAGGCCCCAGTGCGTGCCGAAAGCGGAGCGGTCCGGCACCGTCTCTTCGGCCGGCGCCACCAGCTCGTGAGACTCGAAGTAGGGGTGCTCGATGGTTTCCTTGGGCATCTCCAGCTTGCTGACGACACGACGCCGTGGGTACACGCCAAAGCAACCTGCATAGCCTTTCGCGTCGACCACTTCGCGGGGGAAGAAGGCCTCGACCTCCTCCTTGGTGCTCTTGGGGTCGAAGACCAGCATCGATGCCTGGTAGGCACTGAACCCGTAGGCGCGCTCGATGAGCTCGAAAGCCTTGAAACCGGGGGGGCGATAGGCGACCTCGCCGAAGTACATCTCGCCATCGGCCGCCACGAAGTACTCGGGATGGATCAGGCCGAACTGGATGTCGAACGTCTTGATCAACTTCTTGATCTGCTTGGTGATGGCATCGCGCCAGCTCTCGAGTTCCCTGGTGGCGGGAACGAAAACCGAATAGCCCAGGGTGACGTACTCGGAGATGTTGAGGAACTTGATCTCACCATCATGGATCCAGGCCTCGACGGCAAACTCCCAGCCATCAAGGTGACTCTCCATCAGCAACGGATACTCTTCGGCCGGTATGCTGTCGATCTCATCGATCTTGCGGATCATGCGGTGTCCGAGACAGCCCGCCTTGTCGAAGGCCTTGACGTGAATCGGGTCATCGGGGTCGCCGTCGAGCTTGAGCAGCGTCTGGTTGACGCGTTTCATGAAGCGGACGATGTCCTCTTTCTCGTGAGCTTCCTCGAAGATCCCCACGCGAATACCGCCAAGCTGGGCGCGGCGTTTCATCAGTGCCTTGTCCCGAAACAGGATGGATTGCCCGTACATGCGGGGGTTGTCCATAAGCACGGAGTTGATCGCGCCTGACCATTCGACGGTCTCCTCGAACAGCGGGATGGCCACATCAACGCCTTCCGCCTTGAGCCGCTCGGCAATTTCCATGGATCGATCATTCAGGCGCACGAAATCCCATTGAATGAAGGGGATCTTGTTGGCTTCACAGAAGTCGGCGGCCCAGTCGGGCGCTACCACCACGTAGCGGCGGTCAAACTTCTGAGCGGCCTTGATGGCATTGACGCTCCAGCCCAGCAGCGCGATATATCCCTTGTTGGGATCCTTGGGCGTTTCCGTTCCGCGGACCGAATCCAGTGTCGGGTCGGTCCAGCTTGAAACGTCCTTGGAGGCCGGGGTTTCTGATGCAATCGACATGTGTTGCTCTCCTTCTGCCCTGGGCAGAACATTGGCGCTCGATGTTAGCGGTCTTGTCGAGCTAGAGGGCCAAGCATCCTCGGGCTATCGCCCCGACGCCCAGCTATCCCGGGCCAGACGCATGGCCCGGTCCACTTCATCGTTTGGCACATCGGCCGGCTCGCCCTTCTCGAGCGGGTCGTAGTGAAAGACGTACAGCCGTGACGCGAACTGGGCAACCGGTAGCGAGGCCTCGCCGTAGAGTTCGCCATTGCCCTGGGTCGAGGTGACGATGTCCTGCCCCCAGTCCTGCCCGCTGTCGTTGTTGGGATTGAAGAAGTACACCCGCATGACCTGGCTCGGATCGAGCGCCAGGCGCTGGATCGTGATCGCGTGCCAGCCGAGAAAGCGCGTGGCGCTATCGGTCACGGCAATGCCCGCGGGCTGCGGATTGATCACCGGAATGTTGCCGTTGTAGAAGGGGTGATAGGCCGCATAAAAGTCTCGGATAAAACCCTCGAAGTCCTTCAGGCCACCGGTATACACATCGACCGCGATGCGGAAGCCATGGCCCACATGATCGCCATGGAACTCGGCGTTGACCCACTTGTGCGGATCCTCTCCGCGGCCGGCGCTGCGGCGTCCCATCTCGAAGTAGATGCGATCGAGGTGAGGGACGGTGAGCAGCGAGACGGCATCCACATCCACGGGTGGCTCGGCTGCCAGGCCCGCGCCGAGCTCACGGGAGGAAATGTTGTGCCCTTCGAAGCGCATCACGATCTCGTCGTCTCGCGCCGCCCAGGCGACGATCCGCAGCAGGTCGGCCGGCGTATTGAAGGCCCACATGGACAAGGCGCGTGTCGACTGGCAGGTGGGGTAGTTACCCTGGCCCACGCCCAGCGGGCGGCCGAGCACATTGAGAACGTCGGCGAGCAGAAAGCATTCTGGCGAGCGGCGGTGCCCGAAGACAGCAACGATCTTCTGTGCCGCGGCATCGCACAACGATAGCCTCAGCTGCCGCCACAGCGACGGTGCCACCGGAGGCGAATACAGAATGCCTCGCTCGAGCATCATGGCTAGACCGTAGGCGGCCTGACTGGTTTCGGCAAACAGGGCGTCATCGATCAGCGTGTGAATCAACGCCGGGTAGCAGTGAAAGGCGTCTGCCCCGGTATGGCTCAGGCCGAGTGCCGTGGGGATCAACGCGTTCCATCGGCTGCGCAGGTAACGGATGAACCCCGGCATGTAGGGCGAGACCAGGCCGGTACTGTGCATGGCCTGGGCAAAGGCAATGGCTTCCCTCAGCAAGGCCGCGTCGTCCATGCTCGCCAGCCGCTCGGCGTACACCTCGAAGCCGGGATCCTCGCGGCAGCCCTCGGTGGGGCTGAACACGGCATTGATCAACTGCAGGGCGTCGTCCCCGACCTCGCCGGCCATGGCATCCGGGTTGTTCAGGCAGGTGGCAATCTGGGTCACCATCTGCTTGACGCCATCCACCTGCACGGGGCGTTGTGCCAGGATTCGCCAGACCTCGGCTACCAGGTGCTCCAGAAGATTCCGGTAGCCCAGGTGTTGAAGCAGGTAGCGATACAGGTTCTGGACGGCGTACCCGAGCCGGTCAGGCCGCAGCCGGTCGCTCTCCTGCAGGTCGCTGACCACGATATCGAGGTTCATGGCCATCACCTGGGCGAGGAAGTGATGAGCGTGCTCCGCCGAGACCGAGGGGTGCGAATAGTCGCCCTTGGCGACGGCCAGCAAGCGAATCTGGCTCAGGCTCTCGACCAGGGTGGCGACCGGGTCGCCGTGTCGCACGGTACGCACGGCGAGCGAAGGCACCAGTGTCTGGGGATAATCCCAGTCGCTGCCTCCGAAGAACCCGGCGGCCTCGATCGTTGGTACGCGTGCGTAGAGGGCTTCCAGCCCCCTGGCATCGAACATCAGGGGGCGTGCCGCATCGATGACCTCGAATACGGGAGAGACTTCTGCAACGGCATTCGCGGCGGAAAGCCGCTCGATGGCGGCGTCGAGCTGCTTCACTAGCTCGCCTGAAGTGCCATCGTCATGATGGGCAGAGTCGTTTGTATCTACTCTCATTGATCCTACAGTCCGTCCTATCTCGGGACATGTCAATCACATCTGGACGGGCCATGCGCAGGACATTCTGCAGCGCCAGCCCGTGTCGCAACGGCGAACCCCGGCGGACATGCTCCGTTACTCTATCCTTGGGAATCACTCGGAAGACTGATCGCAGAGGGTCCGGCGGGCCTCCCGGCGGTCGCGCTCGTGCCCGGAGGGCAGGGGAGCGGTGGGGTCGGCCAGCCAGGCCGCGATATCGGCCTCGGTGCGCTCGCGCTTCGTGTAGCGGGTGAGCATGTGGTAGCCCTGCGGGTAGACCGCCAGGCGGATGCCCTCCTTCTCGGGCAGGCGCTCGAGCAGGGCGCAGATCGCCTCCGGCGGGATGATCTGGTCCTCGGTGCCATAGAGGATCAGCGCCGGGGCGGGCAGCCGGCGGGCGGCCTCCAAGCTCGCGTCCATGGCCAGGCTCACCCCATGCAGGGTATCGACGCGCGCGCGGCGCAGGATCAGCGGGTCCTCGGCCAGCCGGCGCTTCATCTCGGGGTCATCGGTGGGTTCGATGCCCAGGCGCTGGACCGTGCTCGAGGAGAAGCTCAGGGCGGGGAAGAGGCGCACGCCGAGCCACAGGCCCAGGCGCTGGTACCAGGGCATGGCCTCGAAGCCCCACACCGCGGGCGCGATCAATACGCTGCCGTCCACCGGCGGTGGATTGTCGTCGCTCAGGGCGAGGATCGCCACCGCGCCCCCCATGCTGTGGCCGACCAGGTAGAGTGGTGCCTCGGGATGGCGCTCGTTCAGCAGTTCGGCGAGCAGGGTGACGTCGGCGGCCAGTCGCTGGTGGCCCGGCCAGATGCGTCGCTGGGCCGTGGTGCCGAAGCCGCGCTGGTCGTGGGCATAGAGGGTGATGCCACGGGGTACCAGGGCCTCGGCCAGGACCTGATAGGTGCCGCCGTGCTCGTTGAAGCCGTGGATCCCCAGCACGATGGCCTGTGGCTCGCCCTCGGCCGGCCAGTGGCGAAGCGGCAGCCGGTAGCCATCCTCGGCAATCACCTGGCCCTGCGCCAGCCGGACCGCGTCGGTGCCGGGCCCCGGCGTCTGGCGCAGGGCCCCTTCGCCACAGCCGGCCAGCAGGAGCAGCAGGCCGAGCGGCGCGATACGCAGGGCAAGTCGCCGGGCTCTGCCTGCCGTTCTCCCGGCCCGGGCTTTCACCGTGCTGCTCACGGACTGGACGGATAGCCCAGGGCGTCTCGCAGCCGCCCGGCGTGCGCCGCCACCCACGCCGGGTCGATCGGGCCCCAGTCTCGGATCACGTAGGCGCCGATGTTGTGGCGCTCGCCGGCCAGGTGCTCGAACTCGCAGAGGATGTCCAACTCGCCCAGGGCCCCGAGGGTGTCCTGGGCGGTGCGTCGGGGCATGCCGGTGGCCGCGGTGATGGCCGGCACGCTGGCGGTACCGGTGGCCACCAGGTGAGCCACGTAGAGGCGGCGGTAGAAGCTGGTGCGGGTCTTGCTCAGGGTCATGCGGGCATCCTTCGCGTTACAGGGTGACGCGGTCGATATGGCGGCGGAAGTACATCTCCAGGCGCAGGGTCAGCGCCCATCGAGGGTCGCGGTCGGCCTCCCGAGGGAAGTGCAGCGAGGGGGCGACGTCCAGGAAGGTGAAGCCCTTGTGGACGTCGCGGCGAAACCGCACCTCGAGGTAGCTGTCCTCGATGACGGGGTGGGAACCACTTTCGCCGATCACGCCGCCTGAGGTGCGCAGCACGCTGCGGCGGTTGAGGCGGCGGTTGAGCTCCACGGCCTGGCTGAACTCGAGGCGGTCGACCTCTTCGCGCCACTGGGCGTTGGTGAGAAGGCGCAGGTGGCGCTTCTCGTCCAGCGGCCTGCCCAGGTCCCAGCGGGTGCGGGCGGAGTAGCCGTCGCCGTTGAACCAGGAGAGGCGATTGTCGCTGTGCAGCTGCCAGGGCCCGTCCTGCAGGGTCCAGAGCCGCTGGGTGGTCAGGCGCGCGTAGGGTTCCAGCGGCAGGCGCAGCTTGATGCCGGCGCCGCCCCGGGTGTTCCAGTGGCGGGCCTTGTCCTTGTCGCCGAGGCGGTTCAGGCCCACCAGCAGGTCGCCGAGGCTGTCGGCGCGGTCATCGCTGAGCGCCGACTCACGTTCCGCCAGGGTGCCGCGGGTCTCGTCGGGCTCGCTCTCGATGATCAGTCGCAGGCGCTCCTCGGTGGTGGGCAGGTCGAGGCGGAAACGGGCGCCCAGGTCCTGGTCGAAGGGGTCGCCCTCGCGCCAGTCCCACTCCTGGCTGAGGCGCAGGTAGGAGTCGGTATTCACGCTCAGCGCATCGGTGGTGCCGAAAAAGCCGTCGATGCCGCGGGAGGTGCTCTCCACCCAACGCGAGAGACGGGCATGGAAGGGCCCGATCCGCTGCTCCGCCCAGGCCGGCAGATCGCTGTCGTCGTCGACCGCCTGGGTGTCGGCATGGGCGGCGAGGCCGAGGCTGACCAGCCACATGGCCACCAGTGTGCGCAAACCCTTCATTCCCGTATCCCTTGCCTTTTTCGGGGAAGTCTACCGGCTTCTCCAGCATCGGCACCATCATCTTGCGCCGACAGGGCTCGTCGTGTTGGGGGCGAACGTTCGTCGGGATCACGTTGACCAATATCAAGGCAGGCCGACAGATAGCTGCCATGCTGGAGGGACGCCTAGGGTTCCTGGATCGCGCCGGCAGTGCCCTCGCCGTTGGGATACGCATGCCGGAGGAGGCTACATGAGCTGGAATGTCTTTATCATCGGCCACGATGCGCTGAGCAAGCGGATGCTGCCGAACCTGCGCCACGTCGAGGACTATGCCTTCCACGAACTGCTGTCCCTCGAGGAGGTCGTGCACGCCGAGGAGTACCCCTTCGCTCGGCTGGTGTCGGATGCCCTCGCCCAGCTCGAGCGCTTCCCCGGGCCGGTGGATGCCATCGTGGGGTACTGGGATTTCCCCACCAGCGGGCTGCTGCCGGTCCTGCGCCGGGAACGGGGCTTGCCGGGCCCGTCGCTGGAGGCCTTCCTCAAGTGCGAGCACAAGTACTGGAGTCGCCTGGAGCAGGCCCGGGCCGTGCCGGAGTGCGTCCCGGCCTTCCAGGCGCTCGACCCCTTCGACGACCAGGCCGTCGAAGCCGTCGAGATCGACTACCCGTTCTGGATCAAGCCGGTGAAGGCCCACTCCTCGCATCTGGGTTTCCGCATCGAGAACGCCGACCAGTTGCGCGAGGTGCTGCCGGCGATCCGCCGTGGCATCGGGCGTTTCGGCCGCCCCTTCGACGAGATCACCGCCCTGGCCGACTTGCCCGCGGAGGTGGCGGCGGTCACCGGGCATCACTGCATCGCCGAGGCGATCATCTCATCCGGCCGCCAGTGCACCCTGGAGGGCTATGTCCAGAACGGTGAGGTTCACCTGGTCGGCATTGTCGACAGCCTGCGCGACGCCACGCACTCCTCCGTGCTGCTGCGCTACGAGTATCCCTCCTCGCTGCCCGACGAGGTGCAGGAGCGGATGCTGGCGATCACCCGGCGCTTCCTGGCCCGGATCGGCTATGACGCTGGGCCGTTCAACATCGAGTACTACCTGGACGAGCAGACCGACCGCATCTGGCTGCTGGAGATCAATGCCCGGATCTCGCGTTCCCATGCGGCGATCTTCCAGCTGGTCGACGGCGCCCCGCACTTCCAGGTGATGGTGGACGTGGCGCTGGGGATTGCGCCGCGCATGCCGTACCGCGAGGGCCGCTATCCCGTCGCCGCCAAGCAGATGCTGCGGGTCTTCGAGGATGGCTGGGTGCGCCGGGTGCCGACGGAAGCGGAGATCCGCCGGGTCGAGGAGGCGTTCCCGGGCACCCTGGTGCATCTCAACGTGCACGAGGGCATGCGGCTCTCGGAGCTCAAGCACCAGGACTCCTTCTCCTGGGAGCTTGGCGTGCTGTTCACCGGGGCCCAGACCCGCGAGGCGCTGACGGAGCGGATCGAGTCGTGCCGGCGGATGCTGCCCTTCGAGATCGCGCCACTCTCCTCGCCGGAGCCTCGCTGAGCCATCGCCGTCCCTGAAGGAGGCCGTCATGCGCGTCGTGACCGACTTTCCCCATCCGGTCGAGTGCCGGGATCCCGTCTGGATTCCCATGGACGACGGGGTCGAGCTGTGCGCCCGGCTTTGGTTGCCGGAGGGCGCCGAGCAGGCCCCGGTGCCGGCCATCCTCGAATATATCCCCTACCGGCTGCGCGACGGCTCCGCGCGGCGCGATGCCATGCACCACCCTTACTTTGCCGGGCACGGCTATGCCTCGCTGCGGGTGGACCTACGCGGCAGCGGAGACTCCGGCGGCGTGCTCACCGACGAGTACCTGGAGCAGGAGCTGGTGGACGGCGAGGCGATCCTGCGCTGGATCGCGGCACAGCCCTGGTGCGACGGCAAGGTCGGCATGATCGGCATCTCCTGGGGCGGCTTCAACGGTCTGCAGCTGGCCGCTCGGCGGCCTCCCGAGCTGCACGCGGTGGTCAGCGTCTGTTCCACGGATGACCGCTACGCGGATGACGTGCACTACATGGGGGGCTGCCTGCTCGGCGACAACCTCTCCTGGGCCTCCACCATGTTCGCCTACAACTCGCTGCCGCCGGACCCCGCCGTGGTCGGTGAGGCCTGGCGCGAGATGTGGCACCGGCGGCTCGAGGGCAGCGGCCTGTGGCTTTCGACCTGGCTCGAGCATCCGCACCGGGACGGCTACTGGCAGCACGGCTCCATCTGCGAGGACTTCTCCCGGGTTCAGGTGCCGGTGCTGGCCGCCAGCGGCTGGGCGGACGGCTACTCCAACGCGGTCAAGCGGCTGGTGGCGAATCTGCCCGACCTCTGCAAGGGGCTGATTGGTCCCTGGAGCCACAAGTACCCCCATCTCGGCGAGCCTGGACCGGCCATCGGCTTCCTGCAGGAGTGCCTGCGCTGGTGGGACCAGTGGCTGAAGGGCGTGGACAGGGGCGTGGAGCAGGATCCCGCACTGCGGGTGTGGATGCAGGACAGCATGCCGCCGACTACTCGCTACGGCTGCCGGCCGGGGCGTTGGGTGGCGGAGCCGAGCTGGCCATCGCCCAATGTCACTCACTGGCGCCTGCCGCTGGCGCCGGGGCGACTGGCCCTGGATGGCGCGCGCAGCGACGAGGAGAGCGCACTCAGCGTGCAGTCGCCGCTGACCTGTGGCCTGTTCGCCGGCAAGTGGTGCTCCTATGCGGCGGGTCCCGACCTGGCCCATGACCAGCGCGAGGAGGACGGCGGCGCCCTGATCTTCGACACGCCGCCACTCGAGGCCACCCTGGAGATGATGGGGGCGCCGGAGCTGGAGCTGGAGCTGGCCGCCGACCGACCCGTGGCCATGGTGGCGGTCCGGCTCTCCGACGTGGCGCCCGACGACAAGGCCACCCGAGTGACCTACGGCCTGCTCAACCTGACCCACCGCGAAAGCCATGAGCTGCCGTCCGCTCTGGAAGCGGGCCGTCGCTACCGGGTTCGCGTGAAGCTCAACGACGTGGCACAGGTGTTTCCCCGCGGGCATCGGCTGAGGCTCTCGCTCTCGACCTCCTACTGGCCGCTGGCCTGGGCACCCCCCGAGCACGTGCGGCTGACAATCTTCGACAAGAACAGCGCGCTGCACCTGCCCGTGCGCCCGCCACGCGACGAGGATGAGCATCTGGCCCCGTTCGCCGAGCCGGAAGCCGCGCCTTCCATCGATACCACGCGCCTCGAGCCCGGACACCATAACTGGTATGTGCATCGCGACCTCGCCGAGGACCTCTCGACCCTCGAGGTGATCAATGATAACGGTCGGATCCGGCTGGAGGACAGCGGCATCGAGGTGGCGACATGCGCGGTGGAGACCTATCGCTCTCGGGACGACGACTTCGCTTCCCTGGAGGGGACGACCCTCTGGGAGCGTTCGCTGAAGCGGGGTGACTGGGAGGTGCTCACGGTGACCCGCACCGTGCTGACCTCGACGGCCGGAGAATTCCGGCTGCATGCCACCCTGGATGCCTACGAGGGCGAGCAGCGCGTCTACAGTCGCAACTGGGATGTCGCCATCCCGCGCCGACTGGTGTAGGCCTCGGCGCGCTCAGCGCGCCAGGAACCAGCCCTTCATGACGTCGGTGATGCGTCGCATGTCGGTCTCGGCGGTGACGTAGGCCGGCATGGTGTAGAGCCAACGGCCGATGGGACGCAGCCAGACGCCCTGCTTGCGCGCCCAGTCGCCCACGCCGGCAAGCGCCGCCACATCGCGGGCCTCGATCACCGCAGTGGCCCCCAGTACCCGCACGTCCGCCACCGCCGGGTGCGTGGCCAGCGCCTGGTCCTCGAGCAGGGCCTCGCGCAGCACCCGGTTGAGCCCGGCGATCTTGCCCGGGTAGTCCTCCTCCTCGAACACCGCCAGGCTCTCCAGGGCCACCCGGCAGGCCAGCGGGTTGCCCATGAAGGTGGGGCCATGCATGAAGGCGTGCTCGGGGGAGTCGCCGACGAAGGCGTCATGTACCCGGTCGGTGGCCAGCGTCGCGGCGTGGCCCAGGTAACCGCCGGTGAGCCCCTTGGAGAGCACCATGATGTCTGGCGTGACGTCGGCGTGGTCGGCGGCGAACATCCGCCCGGTGCGGCCGAAGCCGGTGGCCACCTCGTCGAACACCAGCAGCACGTCGAACTCGTCGCACAGCTCGCGCGCTCCCTGTAGATAGTGGGGCGAGGTCATGTTGAGCCCGCCGGCGGCCTGCAGCAGCGGCTCCATCAGGAGCGCTGCGATCTCCCGATGGTGGCGCTCCAGCACCTCGCGCAGGGCGTCGAGGTCCGCCGCCACCGCCTCGGGCTCGGCATCGAAGGGGGCGGTGGGCGCCGGGGCGAAGGGGTGCCGGGGCAGGTAGCCTGCGAACAGCGAGTGCATGCCCTCCTCGGGGTCGCAGACCGCCATGCAGCCGGCGGTGTCGCCGTGATACGCCTTCATCAGTGAGAGCAGACGATGCTTGTCCGGCCTGCCGCGCAGCTGGTGGTACTGCACGGCCATCTTCATGGCCACCTCCATGCCCACCGAGCCGCTGTCGGAGTAGAAGACGTGGTTGAGTCCCGCCGGGGTGACGCGCACCAGTTCCCGGGCCAGGCGGTCGGCGGGCTCATGGGTCAGGCCGCCGAGCATCACGTGGCAGAGCTCGCCGGCCTGTTCACGGATCGCCGCCACCAGGCGCGGGTGGGCGTAGCCGTGGATCATGCACCACCAGGAGCAGGTGGCGTCGAGCAGCGTCTCGCCGCCCTCCAGGGTGAAGCGTGGCCCCTCGCCGCCGACCACCCTGGGCGCCGGGCGCTGGGTCTTGAGATGGGCATAGGGGTGCCAGACGGGAGAGGGGGGCAGGGGAGAGGACATCAGAGGGCTCCATGGCAGCGGTGAAGCGATATGACAGGCACGCGAAGGCGCCGCGCACCTCGGGGAGATGACGGAAGCATCGCGTCGAAAACGGGAGAGCGTAACGGGGAACCACGGTGGTGCGGATGGGGAGACTCGAACTCCCAAGCCCGAAGGCACCAGGACCTAAACCTGGCGTGTCTACCAATTCCACCACATCCGCACGGGCAGGCAGGCGACCACATTCTACGGACGCCCCGGCGCAAGTCAATTGCCATCGGGCAGCGCCAGGTGGTCGGCGGCGGCCTCGGCCATGGCGCTCGCATCGCCGGCCGGCAGCCGCGGCACGATGCCCAGGCAGGGGGCGGGCAGCGTGGCCGCGAGGGTCGCCAGGTTGTCGCGGTAGAGGGCATCGTCGTCGGCGAATGCCGGATCCACCAGGCTGCCGACCCAGCCCGCCAGGCGCAGGCCTGAGGCCGTGATCGCCTCGGCGGTGAGCCGCGCATGGCTGATGCCGCCCAGGCGCAGGCCCACCACCAGTATCACCGGCAGCTCGAGCCACGCGGCCAGATCGGACAGGTCCTCGGTCTCGTTCAGGGGCACCCGCCAGCCACCGGCACCCTCGACAAGGGTCAGGTCGCGCCCCGCCTCGAGCAGGGGCCAGGTACGCTCGATCAGATCGTCGAGGGCCAGCGTCACGCCGGCCCGGCGGGCGGCCAGGTGCGGGGCGATGGCCGGGGCGAAGGCGAAGGGGTTGATCGTCGCGTAGGGCAGGGTGGGACGCGTCTGGGCCTGCAGGGCCAGGGCATCGGCATTGCGCAGGCCCTCGATCGTGGGGTCGCTGCCGGAGGCCACGGGCTTGAGGCCGAGGGTGGTCAGGCCGCGTCGGTGCGCCAGGGCCAGCAGTCCGCTGGTGACCAGGGTCTTGCCGGCATCGGTGTCGGTGCCGGTGACGAAGTAGGCGCTCATGTCAGGTTTCCAGCTCCAGGGTCAGCAAGCGATAGGTCACGGGCAGGCCCTCGGGCTCGCGCTGTGTCTCGAAGCGGCGCGTCGCCCGGGCCAGGTCGGCGCGGGTGAGCCGGCCCTCGGGCCGCGATGTCTGGGCGCCGACGCCCTTGATGGAGGCCATCACCGCGGCGAGGTCGGGATAATGGAAGCGCACCGCCCGCTCCTGGCAGTCGATGCGGCAGAAGCCCGCCGCCCGGGCCGCCCGCCGGTGGCAGGCGGCGTCGCGGAAGGTCAGCAGGCCGGCGGGCCGGCCTGGGCGCGACCAGGCCCGTCCGACCTCGGCCAGGGTCCCGGGTCCCAGGGTGTTGACCAGCGCCCGGCCGCCCGGGCGCAGGACGCGGCGAAGCTCGGCCATCACGGCGTCGAGGTCCGGACACCACTGGATCGCCAGGTTGGAGACCACCAGCTCCTGGCTGGCTTCCTCCAGCGGCAGGGCGGCGGCATCGCCGCACAGCCAGCGGGCTGCGTCGCCGTGCGTGCGGTGGGCCACCTCGAGCATGCCCGGGGCAAGGTCCAGGCCGATGACCGTGCAGCCGGCACCGAAGCGCCCGGCCAGCTGCGCGGTCAGCTCGCCCGGCCCGCAGCCGAGGTCCAGCACCCTCTCGGCATGCCCGGGAAGGCGAGACCGAAGCGGCTCGGCCATGATCCGCTGGGCGACGGCTCGCTCGGCATAGCGAGGGGCGGCGCGGGAGAAGGCGTGGGCCACACGGGCCTGCCAGTCCTCTCCCCGGGTCGCGCTCCAGCAGGCGGGGGCGGCGAGCGGCAAGGCACTCATGGCGCGGGCACCCCGGCGATGCCGAGGAGGCAGGCGGCCAGTGACGACGGCTGGCCGAGCATCGGGCAGTGGCCGGTATCGACCAGGCGATAATCGGCGCTCGTGCGCCATGCCGGTGCCAGCAGCGGGTCGCGATCCCCCGCGACGCGCCATACCGGGCAGGGCGAACGGGCCAGCCGGTCAGCGTTGTCGAGCCCGGCGAGCTGGTCGAGCCCCGCGGCCAGGGTAGCGTGGTCGGCGCCGCCGTTATCGCCGAGCAGCTCGCGCAGCCGCCGGTAGGCAGCGAGCGGGTCAGACTCGCCTTGGAGCTGCCAGCGCAGGAAGTGCCGGTGGGTCGCCTCCGGGGCACGCGCGAAGGCCCGACGGAAGGCGGCCAGCTCCGCTTCTGGGATGCCCGCTTCATGACAGAAGCGCTCACCCATGCCGAGCAGTACCAGGGCACGCGGCGCGGGCAGGTGGTCCAGCAGGGCGGTGGCGAGCAGGCCGCCCAGCGACCAGCCTACCCAGATGGCGTCCGCCGAGAGATCGTCGCCCATGGCGTCGGCCAACTGAGTCAGGCTGCCGGGGTCCGCCAGCGGAGGACGGGTCCCGTAGCCGGGCCAGTCGGGGGCGCTGACCGCCAGCCCCTCGGGCCAGTGCTCGGCCATCTGCTGCCAGAGGCGGGCGTCGCAGCCCCAGCCCGAGAGCAGCACCAGGCGCGTCATGGGCTCGCCTCCCCGCTGGCCAGGGCCTCCCGGGCTCGGCAGTCGGCCAGTGCCTCGAGCAGGGCCTCCAGGTCGGCATCCGTGTGGGCGGCACTCAGGGTGATGCGCAGCCGCGCCTGGCCGCGGGGCACCGTGGGCTCGCGGATCGCGCCGACCGTGATCCCGCGCTCGGCCAGCCAGGCCGCCCAGTGCATCACCCGCTGGCTATCGCCCAGCACCAGCGGCTGGATCGGCGTGCTGGAGGCGGCCAGCGGCAGCCCCAGGGTGCGGGCCTCGCGGCGGAAGCGCGCGATCAGCGTGGCCAGGCGGGTGCGCCGGTCGGGTTCGGCCTCGAGCAACGCCAGGGCCTTCAGGGTGGCCGCGGCCACTCCCGGGGGCTGGGCGGTGGTATAGACATAGGGGCGGGCAAACTGGATCAGATGCTCGATCAGCGATTTGCTTCCCGCCACGAAGGCGCCGGCGGAGCCCAGCGCCTTGCCGAGCGTGCCGACCAGCACGGGGACCCGCTCGATGCCATGGGCGCGGCCCACACAGCCGTCGCCGGCCTCGCCCAACACGCCCAGGCCATGGGCGTCATCGACCATCAGCCAGGCGCCATGGCGGGCGCTGGTCGCGGCCAGCCCGGCGATATCGGCCACGTCGCCATCCATGCTGAATACCCCGTCGCTGACCACCAGCGTGCGCCCGTCGCCCGGGGCGCGGGCGAGTAGCCGCTCGAGGTCCCCGAGGTCGCCATGGTGGAAGCGCCGCGAGCGGGCACCGGCGAGCCTGGCGCCGTCGATCAGCGAGGCGTGGTTGAGGCGGTCCTGGAACACCCGGGTGTCGGGGTCGCAGAGCGCCTGCAGGGTGCCGAGGTTGGCCATGTAGCCGGTGGAGAAGAGCAGCGCGGCCGGCCGGCCGGTGAGCGCGGCCAGCTGCTGTTCCAGGGCCTCGTGCACCGCGAGGTGGCCGCTGACCAGGTGCGAGGCTCGCCCACCGGCGCCGAAGCGTCGTGCGCCCTGGGCCTGGGCCTCGGCGAGACGCGGGTCCCTGGCCAGGCCCAGGTAGTCGTTCCCGGCGAAGTCACAGAGCCCGTCGCCCGCGCAGCGGGTGCGGCGACGTCGCCAGCGCCCGCTGTGGCGCTGGGTCGCGGCACGCTCGGCGAGGTAGCTGCTCCAGGCATTCTGCATCGCCTGTCAGGCCCGGGTGGCGTCGTAGGCGAGCTCACCGGCCCTCGCGTCGAGTGCCGCCGCGGCCTGGCGTGCGGCTCTGACTTCAAGAGCGGCCGCCAGGTCGGCCTGCTGGCGAGCATCGTCGGCGCAGGTCTCACGTGTGCTCTTTCCCACGACTTCCGGGTGAAGGCCCAGCTTGTCGAACAGCGCCCGGTCCTGTTCCGCCTGGGGGTTGGCGGTGGTCAGCAGCTGGTCGCCGTAGAAGATCGAGTTGGCCCCGGCCAGGAAGGCCAGCGCCTGGGTGGATTCATTCATCTGCTCGCGACCCGCGGAGAGGCGCACATGGCTCGCCGGCATCAGGATGCGGGCCACGGCAATGGCGCGGATGAAGTCGATGGGGTCGAGATCGTCCACGTCCTCGAGCGGCGTGCCGGGGACCTTGACCAGCATGTTGATCGGCACCGACTCCGGGTGCGGTTCCAGGCGCACCAGCTGCTGGAGCAGGGCGGCGCGGTCGCGGGGCGCCTCGCCCATGCCGAGTATCCCGCCGGCGCAGACCTTCATGCCCGCCTGGCGCACGTTGCCCAGGGTCTCCAGGCGGTCGGCGTAGGTGCGGGTGGTGATGATCTCGCCGTAGTACTCGGGCGAGGTGTCGAGATTGTGGTTGTAGTAGTCGAGCCCGGCCTCGGCCAGGCGGCCAGCCTGGTCGTTGTCGACCATCCCCAGGGTCATGCAGGTCTCCAGCCCCAGTGCCTTGACGCGACGCACCATCTCCAGCACCACGTCGAGATCCTTCTCGCGGGGGCTCTTCCATGCCGCGCCCATGCAGAAGCGGCTGGCGCCGGCCTCGCGGGCGGCCCGGGCCTGCTCGACCACCTTCTCGACCTCCAGCAGCTTCTCCTTGCCCAGGCCAGTGTTGTAGTGCCCCGACTGGGGGCAGTACTTGCAGTCCTCCGGGCAGGCGCCGGTCTTGATGGAGAGCAGGGTGGAGACCTGCACGGCATTGGGGTCGAAGTGGGCACGGTGGACCTGCTGGGCGTGAAACAGCAGGTCATTGAAGGGCAGGGCGAAGAGCGCCTCGATCTCCTCGACCGTCCAGTCGTGGCGGACCTCGCCCCGCGGGGCTAGGGTCAGGGAAGCGGAGCGGGATTCGTGGGACGCTGGGATCATGGTGGGCTCGCTTATGGTCAACTTGACGTTCATATCCAGGTTGACGGATAGCCTAAGGCCTGGGGCCGTCATGTCAACCTCCTGGCAAGCCAAGGTTGACGGTTGGCTGGGACGAGCCCTTCCCGGTCGCTGCGTGTTCTGTCTGACACCCCTGCCGGGGGATGCCCCCTGGTGCGAGGCCTGCGTCTCGGAACTGCCCTGGAACCCGAGTGCCTGTCCCGGCTGCGCCGAGCCCCAGCCGGGCGCCGCGTGGGGACGTCGCTGTGGCCGCTGCCTGCGCCGTCCCCCGGCCTTCGACGGGGCCTGGGTGCCGCTGCGTTACGACGCCGAGGTGGCCGGCCTGGTGCAGCGCTTCAAGTTCGATGCCTCGCCGCGGGCAGGCCGGGTGCTGCTGGAGTTGATGAAGGAGGGGCTGCCCCCGGCGGTTCGAGGCTGGCCCGAGGCGCTGGTCCCGGTTCCCCTGCATCCACGGCGGGCCCGTGAGCGGGGCTTCGACCAAGCGCGCTGGCTGGCCGCGCGTCTCGGGCGACAGCTTCGCTGCCCCCTGGTACTGGCGCAGCGTACCCGCGACACCCGCACCCAGCGCGGCCTGGACCGTGGCGAGCGGCGCCGCAACCTGCGCGGTGCCTTTCGCCTCCCCGCAGGCCTGCCGCGGCGGGTAGCGCTGGTGGATGATGTCATGACCACCGGGGCGACGCTGGATGCCCTGGCCATGGCCTGCCGCCAGGCCGGCGCCGAGGAGGTGCAGGCCTGGGCGGTGGCCCGGACACCAGCAGGGCGACACTGACGGTCGCTTCCCTGTTAGCATAAGGCTCCAGACGTACCAGGAGCCCCCATGGACACCAGCCCCCATCCCTTCTCGCAGCTCTCGCCCGCCCGGGTGGTCGCGGCGGTGGAGTCGCTCGGCTTCTGGCTGCCCGGCGAGCCCTTCACGCTGAACAGCTACGAGAACCGGGTCTTCCTGGTGCACGACGAGGAGCGCCGCCGCTGGGTGGTGAAGTTCTACCGCCCCGAGCGCTGGACCGACGCCCAGATCCGCGAGGAGCATGACTTCCTGGCCGAACTCGCCGTGGCCGGAGTGGCCGTGGCTGCTCCCTGGCGGGACGCGGCGGGCGAGAGCCTGCACCTTGCCGAGGGCTTTCGCTTCACGCTCTTCCCCCACCTCCCGGGGCAGGCGCCGGAGCTGGAGAATCCGGCCCACCTGTTCGCCCTGGGCGAGCTGATCGGCGCGGTGCATGCGGTGGGCGAGCGGGGGCGTTTCGTGCACCGTCGAGTGCTGGACCTGGATGGCATGGTGCTCGAGGCCCGCGACAAGGTGCTGGCCAGCCGCTGGCTGGACCGTCGCCAGCGTCAGGCCTACGAACGCATCACCGCGACACTGCATCGCAGCCTGGCGCCCCATGCCTGGAGCGCGGAACAGGCGATCCGGGTGCAGGGCGATTGCCATATCGGCAACATCCTCGGGCGTGACGAGCAGTTTGCGCTGGTCGACTTCGACGATTGCCTGATGGCGCCGGCCATCCAGGACCTGTGGATGCTGTTCACCGCGCAAGAGGAGGGGGAGCGACAGATGCAGCTCTCCGAGGTGGCCGAGGGGTACGAGCAGCACCGTGACTTCGACCGCCGCGAGCTCGCGCTGGTGGAGCCGCTGCGCACCCTGCGCCTGCTGCGCCACAGCGCCTGGCTGGTGGATCGCTGGGAGGATCCGGCCTTCCCGACGGCGTTCCCCTGGCTGGCCGATGCCGGCTACTGGGACGGCCACCTGCGCATGCTGGAGCAGCAACGCCAGGCGCTGGAGGCAAGGCCCCGCTGGCTGGCCTGATCGGGGAGGGAGGCTTGTCCGCCACCATGAAAGACGCACCCCTCGGGGTGCGTCTCGTCGTGACCGGGGTGACGTTCAGTCGCCGTCGGGATCCGGTGCCTGGGCGGGAATCGGGTTGGCGACTCCCTCGCCCTCGGCCTGGCGGCGCTGCTCGTTGATTTTGGCGGCGGGGTTGTCCTGCTGCTCGATGGCCAGGTCGCTGGCCAGGCGCAGCTGGAAGGTCTGCTCCGGGGTCAGGCGGCAGTTGCCGTCCTGGCAGGCGGCGAGTCCGAAGTCGCCGTCGCTGTCGTAGGCGGCGGCGGATACCTCGCCGCTGTAGATCTCGCTCTCGCTGCCATCGGTCTCGATGCAGGTCAGCGACTGGGTGGTCAGGCGGATGCGCTCGCCCTCGAGGCTGGCGTCGCCGATCAGCACGCAGTATTCCGGCAGGGCATGCGAGGCGTCGCCATCGGCCACCGGATGGATGATCAGATCGTTGCGTTCCGGTGCCTGCTCGGTCAGCGTCAGCACGTCGATGACCTGAACGTCGACGGTCGCATCGGCCGGCAGTTCGAGGGTATCGCTCATGGCCAGGGTCGGCATCGCCAGCATGGCGGCCATCAGCACAGTGGCATGGGTCTTGATCATGTCGGGCTCTCGAGGGTGACTTGGGCACAGCATGAAGCAGCCATTACTCTACCACAGGGCGGGCGGACCGGCAGCCGGCCGCGCACGGCGAAGACGCGACACGATGTCACTCTTGGCGGCGACCGCGCCTGCGTTGCCGGGCGTCATGCGCTAGAATAGCGAGTCCCGAGACTCTTTTATTGTACAAGTCTAAAATCTTGTATATTTTCTGTATATGATGTGATGGCCAGGCCATCCACCAACGTTACATCGGACACCGACATTGCCACGGGGCCTGACCATGACCGAAGAACTCGCCAACCACTATCGCCGGATCATCCACGAGCTGGGGGAGGACCCCGACCGTGAGGGACTTCGCGACACGCCGAAGCGGGCCGCCAAGGCGATGCTGTTCCTCAACCGCGGCTATACCCAGTCGCTGGAAGAGATCGTCAACGGCGCGGTGTTCGAGTCCGAGACCGACGAGATGGTGCTGGTCAAGGATATCGAGCTCTACTCCATGTGCGAGCATCACCTGCTGCCGTTCATCGGCAAGTGTCATATCGCCTACCTGCCCAGCGGCAAGGTGCTGGGGCTTTCCAAGTTCGCGCGAATCGTCGACATGTACGCTCGGCGCATGCAGATCCAGGAGAACCTGACCCGCCAGATCGCCGAGGCGGTGCTGCAGGTCACCGAGGCCCGCGGGGTGGCGGTGGTGATCGAGGCGCGCCACCTGTGCATGATGATGCGCGGGGTGGAGAAGCAGAACTCCAGCATGACCTCATCGGTGATGCTCGGCGCCTTCCGCGAGAAGCAGAGCACGCGCCAGGAGTTCCTCACCCTGGTCAACGGCCGCTGATCCCCCCGCAAGGAGCCCTGCCATGACGATGCATGCCCTGGACGACCAGCACTTCGACCATGATCTCGCCACGATCCGCATCAAGAACCTGCGGCTGCGCACCCATATCGGCATCAAGGACGACGAGATCAAAAACCGCCAGGACGTGGTGATCAATGCCGTGATCCGCTATCGCGCCGACAGGGCGGTCGAGTTCAACCATATCGAGCAGGCGCTGAACTACCGCACCATCACCAAGGCAGTGATCGCCCTGGTGGAGGATCATCGCTTCCTGCTGCTCGAGCGCATGACCCGCGAGGTGCTGGACCTGATCATGAGTCATGACCAGGTGCTGACCGCTCAGGTGGAGATCGACAAGCCCCATGCGCTGCGCTTCGCCGACTCCGTCTCCATCACGCTCTCCGACTCGCGGGAGCCGCGCCGGCCACGCTGAGGGTGACCCGAGACGATGATTAAAGGTCCCCGGTGCTTGGTGCACCGGGGTCTTTCGCTTAGCATGGGGAAAACCGACAAGAGGCCGCCTTTGCGGCAGGAGACGATCATGCAAGCCCTCACGGAAACGCAGCTCTACTGTCCCTTCGCCTACATCGACGGCAGTTGGGTCGCCGCCGACAGCGGCGAGCAGATCAACGTCCTCAATCCGGCCACCGGCGAGGCCATGGGGGATGTGCCACGCCTGGGACGGGCGGAGACCGAGCGGGCCATCGCCGCGGCCGATGCCGCCCTGCCGGCGTGGCGTGCGATGACCGCGCAGGAGCGCGCCGACATCCTGATGAAGTGGCATGACCTGATGCTCGAGCACCAGGACGACCTGGCCATGATCATGACCTTCGAGCAGGGCAAGCCGCTCAAGGAAGCCGCCGGCGAGATCGCCTATGCGGCGAGCTTCCTGCGCTGGTTCGCCGAGGAGGCGCGGCGCGTCTACGGCGAGACCGTGCCCGCCGCCAAACCCAACCAGCGCATCGTGGTCACCAAGCAGCCCGTCGGCGTGGTGGGGGCGATCACCCCCTGGAACTTTCCCGCGGCGATGATCACCCGCAAGGCGGGTGCCGCCCTGGCCGCCGGCTGCACCATCGTGGTCAAGCCGGCCAGCCAGACGCCGTTCTCCGCCACTGCCCTGGCCAAGCTGGCCGAGCGGGCCGGGGTACCGCGCGGGGTGTTCAACGTGGTGCCGGGCCGCGCCTCCGAGATCGCCGCGGCGATGACCGAGTCGCCGCTGGTGCGCAAGATCACCTTCACCGGCTCCACCGAGGTGGGTCGCCAGCTGATGGCCCAGGCCTCCCAGCACATCCAGAAGATCTCCCTGGAACTGGGCGGCAACGCCCCCTTCATCGTCTTCGAGGATGCCGATCTGGACGCCGCGGTGGAGGGGGCCATGGCCGCCAAGTTCCGCAACGCCGGCCAGACCTGCGTCTGCACCAACCGCTTCCTGGTCCAGTCCAGCGTGGTCAACGCCTTCTGCGAGAAGCTGGCGGTCGCCATGAACAGCGAGCTCAAGGTCGGTGACGGCACCCAGGAGGGGATCAACATCGGCCCGCTGATCGACGACAAGGCGGTGGCCAAGGTCAGCGAGCATGTCCATGACGCCGTGGACCAGGGCGCCGAGCTCTTGCTGGGTGGCCATCCGCACCCGCTGGGCGGCAACTTCTTCACGCCGACCCTGATCAGCTTCGCCAACACCAGCATGAAGGTGGCCCACGAGGAAACCTTCGGCCCGCTGGCGGCGGTCTTCCCCTTCGATGACGAGGAAGACGCCGTCAACATGGCCAACGACACCGAGTACGGGCTGGCGTCCTACTTCTACTCCCGGGACCTGGGGCGTGTCTGGCGCGTCGCCGACGCCCTGGAGTACGGCATGGTGGGCATCAACACCGGGCTGATCTCCAACGCCGCCGCCCCCTTCGGCGGGGTCAAGGCCTCGGGCCTGGGGCGCGAGGGCGGCCACCAGGGCCTGGAGGAGTTCCTGGAGACCAAGTACCTCTGCATCGATCTGGGATAAGGGCGACAAGGCTCAAGGAGCAAGGGACAAGCAGCTCGTCGACGGGCCGCCGTATCCCCCACGAAAAACCCCACTCGACCTGATGGTTGAGTGGGGTTTTTCTTGGAGAACGCTCAGAAGAGGAGTCGCCAGCGAGGAGCCACGGTCACATCATCCTTGCTCCTTGCTCCTTGCTCCTTGCTCCTTGCTCCTTGCTCCTTGCTCCTTGCAGCTCGCCGCAGGCGTCAGTGCCTGAAGTGGCGCATGCCGGTGAAGACCATGGCGATGCCGGCCTCGTTGGCGGCGTCGATCACTTCCTGGTCGCGCATGGAGCCCCCGGGCTGGATCACCGCGGCGATGCCGGCGGCGGCCGCGGCATCGATGCCGTCGCGGAAGGGGAAGAAGGCGTCACTGGCCATCACCGAGCCGGGGACCGAGAGGCCCTCGTCGGCGGCCTTGATGCCGGCGATCTTCGCCGAGTAGACCCGGCTCATCTGGCCGGCGCCCACGCCGATGGTCTGGCCGTCCTTGGCGTAGACGATGGCGTTGGACTTGACGTACTTGGCCACCTTCCAGGCGAAGGCCAGGTCGCGCATCTCCTGTTCGCTGGGCACCCGCTCGGTGACCACGGTCAGCTCGTCGCGGCCGACCATGCCCAGGTCGCGGTCCTGCACCAGCAGGCCGCCGGTGACGCGCTTGAAGTCGTGGGCATGTTCGCGCTCGCCGGGCCACTTCGCGGCGACATCGAGCAGGCGGACGTTCTTCTTCTCGGTGACGATGGCCAGCGCCTCCCCCTCGACCCCCGGGGCGATGATCACCTCGACGAACTGGCGGTCGACGATGGCGCGGGCGGTCTCGGCGTCCAGCGGCACGTTGAAGGCGATGATGCCGCCGAAGGCGCTGGTCGGGTCAGTGGCGAAGGCCTTCTCATAGGCCTCTCGCGGGCTTGCGCCCACTGCCACGCCGCACGGGTTGGCGTGCTTGACGATCACGCAGGCGGTGTCGGTGAAGGCCTTGACGCACTCGAAGGCGGCATCGGTATCGGCCACATTGTTGAAGGAGAGCGCCTTGCCCTGCAGCTGGGTGGCCGTGGCCACGCTGGCCTCGCTGGCGTCGGCTTCCACGTAGAAGGCGGCATTCTGGTGGGGGTTCTCCCCGTAGCGCATGGCCTGCTTCTTCTCGAACTGCAGGTTGTACGTGCGCGGGAAGCCGTCCTCGCCGCCGGGTACCCGCTGGCCCAGGTAATCGGCGATGGCGGCGTCGTAGCCGGCGGTATGCTCGAAGGCCTTGACCGCCAGGTCGAAGCGGGTGGCATCACTCACGGCGCCGTCCCCGGCGGCGATTTCGCTCAGCACCCGGGGGTAGTCACCGGCGTCCACGACGATGGTGGTGTGGGCATGGTTCTTGGCACAGGCACGCACCATGGTCGGCCCACCGATGTCGATGTTCTCGATGGCGTCCTCGAGGGCGCAGTCCGGACGTGCCACGGTGGCCGAGAAGGGGTAGAGGTTGACCACCACCATGTCGATGGGGTCGATGCCGTGCTCCGCCATCACGGCATCGTCCTGGCCACGGCGGCCCAGGATGCCGCCGTGGATCTTCGGATGCAGCGTCTTGACCCGGCCGTCCATGATCTCGGGGAATCCGGTGTGCTCGGAGACCTCGGTCACGTCGATGCCGTTCTCCTGGAGCAGGCGGAAGGTGCCGCCGGTCGAGAGCAGCGCGACGCCCTGTTCGACGAGGCCGCGGGCGAAGTCGACGATGCCGGTCTTGTCGGAGACGCTGATCAGGGCGCGGCGAACCGCGGCGGAGGAGGCTTGGGCCATGGGAGTCACTCTTCTGTCGATGGGTTGTGAAGGGGGAGGCGGGAAAGCGAAGGGAGCGCCGCAGGCTCCCTCGGTGGGAGCGGTCAGATCAGGCCATAGTGCTTGAGTTTCTTGCGCAGGGTCCCGCGGTTGAGGCCCAGCATCTCGGCGGCGCGGGTCTGGTTGCCCTGGGTATGCTCGAGGACCGAGGCGAGCAGCGGGGCCTCGACCTCGGCCATTACCATGGCGTAGAGATCGGTGACGCTGCTGCCGTCCAGGTGATCGAAGTAGCGGGTCAGCGAGGCTTCCACGGCCTCGCGCAGAGGGCGGTCGTCCTGTGGTCCCGGACGGACGTCTTCGCTCAGCACGGCGAGATCACGAGTGGCCCGGGCATCCAGCTCGGGCAGCGCGGCATTCTGGTCAAGGGATTGGCTGCTGGTCATGCGGCACAGATTCCATCCGGTGCCACGGCCCGGGCAACGCGGCGCGGCGTCGCGGCGGGGGCGTGACGAAAGAGTTCATCGATGAAGCGGCGCTGGGCCTGGCAACTCTCCAGGCTGTTGAAGGTGGCCCGCAGGGCACGCCGCCCGGCGTCGTCGAAACGTTCATCTCCGGCCAGATACCAGCCGAGATGCTTGCGCGAAATGCGCACACCCAGATGCTCGCCGTAGAAGTCATGCAGGGCTGCGAGGTGGTCGCGAAGGACCTCGGCACGCTCCTCATCCCCCGGCGGGCCAAGTCGCTGGCCATGGCGCAGGTAGTGGTCGATCTCGCGGAAGATCCAGGGATTGCCCTGGGCAGCGCGGCCGACCATCACCGCATCCGCCCCAGTATAGTCGAGGATCCGGCGTGCCTTGGCGGGAGAATCGATGTCGCCGTTGGCGAACACCGGGATGTCCACGGCGGCCTTGATGGCGGCGATGGTGTCGTACTCCGCCTCGCCGCCGTAGCGCTGCTGGCGATGGCGGCCATGCACGGCCAGGGCCCGGATGCCGGCCTCCTCGGCGATGCGCGCGACCCGCGCGCCGTTGTTGCTCTGGGCGCACCAGCCGGTACGGATCTTCAGGGTCACCGGCACGTCCACCGCGGCGACCACCGCGTCGAGAATCTCGGCCACCAGGGCTTCGTCGCGCAGCAGGGCGGAACCGGCCGCCTTGTTGCAGACCTTCTTGGCCGGACAGCCCATGTTGATGTCGATGATCTCGGCGCCCATCTCGGCATTGAGACGCGCCGCCTCGGCGAGCATCTCCGCGTCACCGCCGGCGATCTGCACGCTGCGCGGGCCCGGCTCGCCGCGGTGGTCCATGCGCAGCCGGGACTTGCGGGTATGCCACAGGCTGGGGTCCGAGGTGACCATCTCGCCCACCACCAGGCCGGCCCCGAGGCGGCGACAGAGCGTCCGGAACGGTCGGTCGGTGACCCCGGCCATGGGCGCCAGGATCACCCGGTTGGGCAGTTGGTGGCGGCCGATGCGGGGCAGGGGGCGAGAATCGGACATGGTCGGCGTCACTGGCGTCAGGGGCTGCATATCATACGCCCCCGACCGGCGTTGGTGAACCGCTACTCAAGGCGAATGCCGGCCAGGGGGCGCCGCCCGGAGAGTCGCACCCAGCCCTCGCGGATCTCCGGTTCCTCCATGACCAGCCCCTGTCCACGGTAGGCCTCGAGCACCTCCTCGGCCTGGCCCTCGAGGATGCCCGAGAGGGCCAGCCGGCCTGCCGATGCCACGCGGCCGGCGATCTCGTCGGCCAGCTCCACCAGGGGGCCAGCGAGGATGTTGGCGACCACCAGCGGGAAATCACCCGCCTCGAGCTGCTCGGGGTAGCAGAGCCGGAAGTCGGCCTCGGCCACGCCATTGCGCTCGGCGTTATCGCGGCTGGCCTGCAGCGCCTGGGGGTCGATGTCGGTACCGGTGGCCCGCCGGGCACCGAGCTTGAGGGCGGCGATGGCCAGGATGCCCGAACCGCAACCCACGTCGAGCACCTCCAGGTCCTGCAGCTCGCCGGCCACCGACAGGCCGTCGAGCCAGGCCAGACAGAGCGCCGTGGTGGGGTGGGTGCCGGTACCGAAGGCGAGTCCCGGGTCGAGAAGCAGGTTGACGGCGTCGGGCTCCGGCGGGGCGTGCCAGCTTGGCACGATCCACAGCCGTTCACCCATCCGCAGGGGGTGGAAGTCTGCCATCCACTCGCGCTCCCAGTCGCGGTCGGCCAGCAGCTCGACCTCCACCTCGGGGCAGGGTTCCTCGGGGAACTCGGCGGCCCAGGCCTGGCGCACCCGGTCGAGCATCGTCTCGATGCCCTCGAGGTCGTCGTAGAGGCCGGTGAGCACCGTCTCGTCCCACAGCGGGGTAGTGCCCCGCTCCGGCTCGAAGACCGGGTCATCGAAGGCGTCCTGCAGGGTGATGGCGGTAGCACCCTCGGCGAGCAGCAGTTCCTCGAGGAGCTCGGCGTGCTCAGGGGCGATGCGGGCCTTGAGTTGCATCCAGGGCATGGGCGGTCTCCGGTCGGGGCTTGGAGCGGCAGGGGAAACGCAAGCGGGGCGGCCGTGGCCGCCCCGCTGGCAGGAAAGACGCCGGGCTCAGAGGCCCAGCTTCTTCTCCAGGTAGTGGATATTGACGCCCCCCTGCTGGAAGTAGCCGTCACGCACCAGGTCCTTGTGCAGGTCGGTGTTGGTCTTGATGCCCTCCACCAGCAGCTCGTCCAGGGCGTTGCGCATGCGGATCAGTGCCGTCTCCCGGTCAACGCCCCAGGTGATCAGCTTGCCGATCAAGGAGTCGTAGTGGGGCGGCACGGTGTAGCCCGTGTAGACATGGGAGTCCATGCGCACGCCGAGCCCGCCGGGCGGGTGGTAGAGGGTCACCTTGCCCGGGGAAGGCATGAAGGTCCTGGCATCTTCGGCGTTGATTCGGCACTCGAAGGCGTGGCCGGCGAGCGTGACGTCCTCCTGGCGGACCGACAGCGGCAGGCCCGAGGCGATGCGCAGCTGCTCGCGGACGATGTCCACGCCGGTGACCATCTCGGTGACTGGATGCTCCACCTGGACCCGGGTGTTCATCTCGATGAAGAAGAACTGACCGTCCTCGTAGAGGAACTCGAAGGTGCCGGCGCCCCGGTAGCCGATGGTGATGCACGCCTCCCGGCACGCCTCGAGGACCTTGGCGCGGGCGGTCTCGTCGATGCCCGGCGCGGGGGCCTCCTCGATCACCTTTTGGTGGCGACGCTGCAGCGAGCAGTCGCGATCGAAGAGGTGGATGGCGTTGCCCTGGCCGTCGGCCAGTACCTGCACCTCCACGTGGCGCGGGTTCTCGAGGAACTTCTCCATGTAGACGGTGCCGTCGCCGAAGGAGGAGTAGGCCTCGGTGCGGGTGACGTTGACCGCCGAGAGCAGGTGCGCCTCGGTATGCACCACGCGCATGCCGCGCCCGCCGCCCCCGGCGGCGGCCTTGATGATCACCGGGTAGCCGATGCGCCGGGCCACGGCGAGGGTCTCCCCCTCGTCCTCCCCCAGGGGACCGTCGGAGCCGGGCACCGTCGGCACGCCGGCCTTCTTCATCGACTCGATGGCACTGACCTTGTCGCCCATCAGGCGGATGGTCTCTGCCCGGGGACCGATGAAGATGAAGCCGGAGCGCTCGACCTGCTCGGCGAAGTTGGCATTCTCGGAGAGGAAGCCGTAGCCGGGGTGGATGGCACTGGAGTCGGTGACTTCCGCGGCGCTGATCAGCGACGGGATGTTCAGATAGGAGTTCGCCGAGGAGGCCGGCCCGATGCACACGGCCTCGTCAGCCAGGCGCACGTGCATCAGCTCGCGATCGGCCGTCGAGTGGACCGCCACTGTCTTGATGCCCAGCTCCTTGCAGGCGCGCAGGATGCGCAGGGCAATCTCGCCGCGATTGGCGATGAGGACCTTGTCCAGCATGAGGAATCCGCCAGTTGGTGAATGATGAGGCCAGGTAGCGCGTCAGGCGATGACGAGCATCGGCTGGTCGAACTCGACCGGTTCGCCGTCATCGATCAGGAAGGCCTCGATCACGCCGTCCCGATCTGCCTCGATCTGGTTCATCATCTTCATCGCTTCGACGATGCAGATGGTCTCGCCCTTCTTGACGCTCGAGCCGACCTCGACGAAGGCCTTGGAGCCGGGTGCCGGCGAACGGTAGAAGGTGCCGACCATCGGCGAGTTGACGGTATGTCCCTGATAGGCCGGCGCGGCATCGGCGGCGGGCTCGGCAGCCGGGGCTGGCGCCTGGTGGGCAGACGCTGCCGGTGGCTCATAGGGCTGGGGCATGGGCGTCTGCCAGTTCGTGCCATTGGGGTGGCGGCTGATGCGAACCGACTCTTCCCCTTCCTGGATCTCGATCTCGCTGATGTTGGACTCTTCGAGCAGTTCGATCAGCTTCTTGACCTTGCGGATATCCATGACGTTGTCTCGACCGGTGGGGTTGGGGGGTGATCCGGGGCGCTGTCAACCCCGGCCAACTTGCAATAGATCGCGGCAAGATGGCGTGTCTTGAGGCATCTATTGACCATGAAAGAGCAATGAGGCCGGAGTCTGCCGAAAATCGGCAAGGATGTCCAGCCGTGCAAGAACACTGTTCGAGGCCGGCTCCCGGCGTGGCGCGGGGGGTCAGCCTTGCCGGCCCTCCAGCCAGTCCAGCACACCCTCCAGGTGGCTGGCCAGCTGTGGGGCATTCACCTCGCCCTGCACGCGGGCATCGCGCAGTTCCTTGTCGCCGTCGAAGAACAGCAGGCTGGGCGGGCCGAACAGCTGGAAGTGGTCCAGCACCTCGCGGCTGATGGCGCCGCTGTCGGTGACGTCGACGTTGATGCGCCGGAAGTTGGCCAGCTGGCCAGCCACCTCGGGTGCCGGGTAGACGTCGCGTTCCATCACCTTGCAGGAGATGCACCAGTCGGCGGTGAAGTTGACGAAGGCCGGCTGGTCGCTCTCGGCCAGCGAGGCCTGCAGGGCGTCGAGGTCCTCCACGGTGGTGACCTCCCGGGCGATGGTGGCCGCTTCTCCGGTCGCGGTGCCGGCCACCGGGTTGGCGGGTGCCAGGGGCCGCAGCGGATCCTCTCCGCCGCGGGAGGCGCCGATCACCAGGGCGATGCCCCAGACCAGCAGCATCAGCCCCGCCGCCTGCCGGACCCGCGGCCAGCCCTGGGCCTGGTTGACGGTCAGCGCCCCCATGGCCAGGGCGCTGCCGATGGCCAGGCCGGCCCACAGCAGCAGGGCGATGCTGCCCGGCAGCAGGCGCTCCACCAGCCAGATGGCGACCCCCAGCAGCAGGATGCCGAAGGCGGCCTTGACGCCGTTCATCCAGGCGCCGGAGCGGGGCAGCAGGGTGGTGCCGAAGGTGCCCACCAGCAGCAGCGGCACGCCCATGCCCAGGGCCAGCGAGAACAGCGCGGCCCCGCCCATCAGCGCATCGCCGGTGGTGGAAATGAACACCAGGGCACCGGCCAGCGGCGCCGAGACGCAGGGCGAGACCACCAGTACCGACAGCGCCCCGGCCAGGGCCAGGCCAGCGGGGCCGCTGCGCTGGGCGCGGGCCTGCCAGCCGTCGATGCGGCCGGCCAGCCTGGATGAGAAGCGCAGGTCGAAGGCGCCGAACATCGCCAGGGCGAAGAGGGTGAAGAGAACGGCGAAGGTGATCAGTACCGGGGCCGACTGCAGGCGAGCCTGGAGGTTGAGGCCCGCCCCGAACAGTCCCATCAATACCCCCACGGCGGCGTAGGTCAGCGCCATCCCGGCCACGTAGCTGGCCGAGAGGGCGAAGGCCCGGGGGCGGGTCGGGTGCTGGCCGACGATGATCGAGGAGAGGATCGGCACCATGGGCAGCACGCAGGGCGTAAAGGTCAGCCCCAGGCCGGCAAGGAAGAAGAGCCCGAGGACCAGCGGCAGGCTGGCCTCGGCCATCAGGGTGCGGAAGCGGCCATCCTCGCTCTGGGGGGCAGCGCCTGAATCACCGCCGCCGGTCGCGGCGACGTCACGGTTGGCCGCCTCGCTGGCGGCAGGCGCCGTATCACCGGGCGCATCGCTGCCGGAAGCGCCTGGGTCATCGGATGGCGTCCAGCTGGCGAAGGTGGCCGGTGCCTCGCCCTCGGGGGCGGTCAGCTCCACCCGTTCCGGTGGGTAGCAGAGGCCGGCATCGGCACAGCCCTGGAAGGTCAGGGTGATGTCCAGCGGGCCCTGGTGGCCCGGCTCGAGGGGCATCTCGAAGACCACGCTGTCATAGAAGACATTGACGTCGCCCAGGAATTCGTCGCTCTTGGCCAGCCCCGGGGGGAGCTCGGGGTCGCCCAGTTCGAGACCCTCCACGTCGGTCTCGACGGCAAACTGGTGGCGATAGAGGTAGTAGCCTTCGGCGTTCTCGAAGCCTACATGGAGGGTCTCGCCATCGTGCCAGGCGCTGGGCTGGAAGGCCTCAAGGACCGGCAGGAACGCCTCGTCGTCATCTTGGGAGAACCACTGGGCCTGGGCTCCCAGGGGCAACAGCAGCGTGATCAGCAGGGCGAGTCGCAGGACGATCGGCACAGCACTTCCTTGATTGCGGTGAACTTGGTTGGCGGCACGGCGCGAATTGGACCCCGTTTCTCGAAGCCGGGTTCCGTCCATCGGCGGCGAGGCCAAGGTCCTGCTAGGATATCGCAGTAGTAGGGGAGCTGTTGATGGCCTCCCGCCTGGAAGGCTGCGCCGTATTGTCGCGTCGCCGGAAGCTTTCATCATCAAGGGAACCTGACCATGGCGTTGACGGAAAAGGGTGGCGCCAGGCGCCGCAGTCGGACCGAGGTGCTCGAGCGTCCGGAGTATGGCTGGATCTGGAAGCCGTTGCTGGCACTGCTGGTGATCTACCTGGTGGTGTGCCTGGGGCTGGGGATCTGGTGGAGCCGCACGCCGGGAAGCTTCGACGTGGAGCAGGCCGTCACCGAGCAGCGTGGCGAGGGGGCGGGCAGCTCCGCGGCCCGCGGCGCCGTGACCACCGCCGGCCTGATGACCCTGATCGAGACCCTTCTCGAGAAGCCGGGCGGGTACCTGCGCAACGATATCGCCCCGCCCGGGCTGTGGCTCGACAACATGCCGGCCTGGGAACTGGGCGTGCTGAGCCAGGCCCGTCGGCTCTCGAGGTCGCTGCCGGCCATGGAGCAGTCGTCGGCCCCGGTACTGGAGGGCGTACAGGAGCGCCTGATGGGTGACAGCCGCGACTGGCTCTATCCTTCCACCGAGAAGCGACTGGAGCAGGCCCTTGAGGAACTGGACGGCTACCTCGATTCGCTCGGAGAGGGCGGCGGGGCCGCCTTCGGTGATCAGGGCCAGGGGCTCGCGGCCTGGCTCGAGTCGGTCACCGGGGCGCTGGACGATCTGGGGCTGCGACTCTCGGCGAGCATCGGCAGCCGCGACGAGCTGCGCGACCTGGACATCGACGCCGACGCCCTACCGGCACGAACGCCCTGGTATCGCGTCGACAACGTCTTCTTCGAGGCGCGCGGCCAGGCCTGGGCCCTGATGCACCTGCTCGAGGCGGTGCGGCGTGACCAGGCCGATGTGCTGGCCTCGGCCGGGGTCACCGAGCACTGGGAGCTGCTGGTGGCCGAACTCGAACGCAGCCAGCGTCGGCTGTGGAGCCCGGTGGTGCTGAATGGCTCGGGCTTCGGCATCTTCGCCAACCATTCGCTGGTGCTGGCCAACCACATGGTGCGTGCGAGGGACCTGGCGCGCGAGGTCACCGAGGGCCTGGCCGCGGTGACCCCCACGCCCGCCCCCACGGCCAGCGAGCCACCGGTGGTGGAGGTGGAACGCAGCGAGGATGCCGCCGAAGAAGCGCCTGCCGATGAAGGCGAGGGCGAAATGCCTGCCTCCAGCGAAGAGGAACCCCTCGAAGAGGCTGCCACCGACGAAGGCGAGGAGGCCATGGCTGCGCCGGACAACGATGACGGCACCGAAGCGCAGGCCGTTGACGAGCAGGCCGGCGATTCCGGCGAGGGTGAAATGACGTCTCCCGGTGGCGAGCAGACGCCCGCCGAAGCCGCAGAGGAGGGCAGCGACGAGGCTTCCTCCGACGATGCCACCGCGACCGGGGGTGAGCAGATGCCCGCCGAGGCGGCAGAGGACGGCAGCGACGATGCTTCCTCCGACGATGCCACCGCAACAGATGGTGAGCAGATGCCCTCCGACGCCGCAAAGGAAGGCAGCGAGGACGCCTCAGCCGACGAAGATGTCACGGCTGAGGATGGGCAGCCGGCGAACTGACGACCGTGACGCTCATGCAACGACAACGGGCCGCCCCAAGGGCAGCCCGTTGTCGTATCAGGCGGTGCTGTCCATGACCGCTGTATCCGAGGGTCAGGCCTTATCGTGGGCCGCCACGGCCTTCTCGATCGCCTTGCAGGCCGCCTCGGAGCCTTCCCAGGACTCCACCTTGACCCACTTGCCCTTCTCGAGGTCCTTGTAGTTCTCGAAGAAGTGGGCGATCTGCTGGCGCAACAACTCGGGCAGGTCGGTGACCTCCTGGACGTCGTCATAGAGGCTCGAGAGCTTGGGGTGCGGGACACACACCAGCTTGGCATCCTCGCCGGCCTCGTCGGTCATGTTGAGGATGCCCACCGGGCGGGCGCGGATCACGGCGCCGGGCTGGACCGGGTAGGGCGTCACCACCAGGGCGTCCAGGGCGTCGCCGTCGTCGGCCAGGGTGTGCGGGATGAAGCCGTAGTTGGCCGGATAGAACATCGGGGTGGCCATGAAGCGGTCGACCAGCAGGGCGCCCATGTCCTTGTCGATCTCGTACTTGATCGGCGCGTGGTTGGCCGGGATCTCGATCGCCACGTAGACGTCGTTGGGGAGGTCCTTGCCGGCGGGGATGTTGTCTAAGTTCATCGTCGCTTCCTTGGGTTGGCAAAAATAAGGCTTGGCGAAATCGGGCAGGCGCAAAATCCGCCGAATTATACGAAGCCGCGGCAGGGATTACCAATGGGCCTTAGGTGGCAGGCCTTGCCTTTGGTCGATGGGCCCGCCGGTGGGCCAGGGTGTATCATGGGTCTCCGATGGAAGGTGCCGGCCACCGGCCGGCGCATCGCGCCGACTGCGAGGAGACTGCCTTGACACCCGTGCAACTGTCACTGAGTTACGGACAGGCCTTCGTGGCGCCTGAACGGCGACGGCATCGCAGCTCGATGTCGGTGCGCTTCCCCGAGCCTCCCCTGCTCGCGGCGAAGGGCGCCTGCGCCCTGATCAGTGACTCCACCCTGCGCAACAACCTGGCCAAGCAGGCGGGGGATCTCAGCGTGAAGGGGTTTCTGACCGACTACTTCTCCACCCCCGACCACTGGGACGTCAAGACCTCGGCGACCCGTGTGTTGCGGGCGCTGAACGCCTGGTGTTTCAGCCAGAACCGCCAGATGGCGGACGGCAGCTATGTCTCCTCGCTCTCCGCCATGGTCTACCGGGGGCGCGAGGCGCACCTCTTCCATATGGGGGATACCCTGGTGTTCCGCCTGCGCGGCGCCGAGTTCGAGCAGCTTTCCCGGGACCATGTCACCGACCTGGGCGGCTACCGCTACCCCTCCCGTGCCATGGGCATGGACAGTGGCCTGGAGATCGATTATGTCAGCATGCCGCTCAAGCAGGGAGACATCTTCCTGTTCACCACCCAGGCGGTACAGGGCACCCTGATGCCCTCGGATTACGTGCGGCTGATTCGCGAGGATGCCAGCGACCTGGATGCCGCCTGCGAGCGCCTGGGCGCGGCGGCCCGTGAGCGGGCGCAGGCGCGGGGCTACGGCGGCGACCAGTTCTGCTTCCAGCTGGTACGCATCGATGGCCTGCCCGACGAGGGAACGGAAGACCAGCCCGGCCGCGTCTATGGCGACCTGCCGATTCCCCCGGAGCTCTCGCCAGGCGATCGCCTGGACGGCCTCGAGGTGCTGTCGGTGCTTTCGCGCACGGCCCAGTCGCGGGTCTATCACGTGCGCGACCTGCACAGCGGCCGCGAGATGGTGATGAAGGCGCCGAGTCCCGAGCTCTCCAGTCGCAATGCCTACCTGGAGCACTTCCTGCTGCAGCAGTGGGTGGTGGAGCGCGTCAAGTCGCCCTTCGTGGTGCGCATCATGGAGTCCTCGCGGCCGCGGCGCTTCCTCTACTACCTGATGGCCCACGTCAAGGGCGTGACCCTGGCCGAGTGGGCCCGGCGCCATCCCCAGGCCAGCCTGGAGCAGCGCCTCGACATTGCCAACCAGCTGGGCAAGGCGGTGCAGGCACTGCACCACCGCGACCTGCTGCACCAGCGAATCCATCCCGACAATATACTGATCGATTTGCATGGCCAGGTGGTGCTGGCCGATTTCAGTGCCTGCCACCTGCGTGACGTCGACGGCCACCGCCGTTCACGGGAACTGGTTCGCCAGCTCGGGCTGACCGAGCACAGCGCGCCGGAGTATGCGTTGGAGGATGACGTCGGCCGTCGCAGCGACCAGTACTCCCTGGCCTCGACCATCTACTGGCTGCTCACCGGCGAGCTGCCCTATGCGCTGGCGCCGAACCGGCTGCGCAGCCATACCGACCTGGAGCAGCTGGCCTATCGCAGTGCTCGCACCCTCAACCCGGAGGTGCCGGTGGCTCTGGACGATGCCCTGCGCCGGGCCCTGGACCCCCAGCGTGCGCTGCGCTTCCGGCGCATGTCGGAGTTCCGTCGAGCGCTGCGTCCGCCGCAGGATCCGGCCCGGGACGCGGGTGAGGGCGGCGCGCGCAAGCGGGAGCCGACCCGCTTCTGGCAGGGCGTGGCGGGCATCCTGCTGCTGCTGCTGGTGCTCTCCTGGTTGTTGCGATAAAGCGCCAAGCAGCCAAGAAAAACCTCCAGCAGAGTCGCTTGCTGGAGGGTTTCCTTTGTTGCCCTGGTGGTGCGCGAGCACCATCCTGCTCGGCGTTCGGCGCCTAGATCTTGAATTCCGGCAGCTTGCGCTCGACCCGGGCCAGCTTGAGGTGTGCCACCTTCGGCAGGCCGTTCTCGAAGGGCGGGAAGTCCTCGCCCTGTATCAGCGGCGACAGGTACTGGCGGCAGGCCTCGGTGATACCGAAGCCATCCTCGCGGATGAACTCGCGCGGCATGAACTTCTCGCGGTTGGCGACCTCGGCCAGCGGAGCCGCCTCGATGCGCCACTCGTAGGGGGTCTCGCTGACGCGCTTGATCGCCGGCATCATGGAGTTCTTGCCCTCGATGGCCAGCTCCACGGCCTTCTCGCCCACCGCGTAGGCCTGCTCGACGTCGGTCTTCGAGGCCAGGTGGCGAGCGGCCCGCTGGAGGTAGTCGGCCACGGCCCAGTGGTACTTGTAGCCCAGGTCCTGCTTGACCATGCCGGCCAGGGTCGGCGCCACGCCGCCGAGCTGGCGGTGGCCGAAGGCGTCGGTGTTGCCGGAGTCGGCGAGGAAGGTGCCGTCCTCGTAGCGCGCGCCCTCGGAGACCACGATCACGCAGTAGCCGTATTTCTTGACCGATTCCTCCACCCGGGCCATCACCCTGGCGCGGTTGAAGTGCACCTCCGGAAAGATCACCAGGTGAGGGGGGTCGCCCTCGCCCTGGCCGGCCAGGGCGCCGGCGGCGGCGATCCACCCGGCGTGGCGGCCCATCACCTCGAGCACGAACACCTTGGTGGAGGTGGCGCACATCGAGGCGATGTCCAGCGAGGCCTCGAGGGTGGAAGTGGCGATGTACTTGGCCACGCTGCCGAAGCCCGGGGAGTTGTCGGTGATCGGCAGGTCGTTGTCCACGGTCTTGGGCACATGGATGGCCGTCAGCGGATAGCCCAGCTTCTCGGAGAGTTGCGAGACCTTGAGGCAGGTGTCGGCACTGTCGCCGCCGCCGTTGTAGAAGAAGTAGCGGATGTCGTGGGCCTTGAAGACCTCGATCAGCCGTTCGTACTGGGCACGGTGGGACTCGATGTCCTTGAGCTTGTAGCGGCAGGAGCCGAAGGCGCCCCCCGGGGTGTGGCGCAGGGCGGCGATGGTCTCGTCCGTCTCCTGGCTGACGTCGATCAGGTCCTCGGTGAGGGCGCCGATGATGCCGTTGTGCCCGGCATAGACCTTGCCGATCCGGTCCGGGTGGCGGCGGCAGGCTTCGATCACGCCGCAGGCGCTGGCGTTGATCACGGCGGTGACGCCGCCGGACTGGGCGTAGAAGGCGTTGTGCTGGGCCATGGGGCTTACCTGTTCCTGGTCACGTCAAGGGTTTCGAAAGCCCGTGAGTCTAGCCGAAAGTGGCAATGGCTGCACCTGCGTGCCCGCCGATCTCAAGTCGCCTTGGGCCTCGCGGGCGACGGTGGCGGCTGGAGCGCGCCGAGGGGGCCATGCTAGTCTCGCGCAGGTCGTGCCGCGGCCAGCGGCGCAATGAGTTCCCGGAGAGCGCATGCACCTTCATATCCTCGGAATCTGCGGTACCTTCATGGGCAGCCTGGCGCTGCTCGCCCGCGAACTGGGCCTCACCGTCAGCGGCTCCGACGCCAACGTCTATCCGCCGATGAGCACCCAGCTCGAGGAGGCCGGCATCGCGCTGTGCGAGGGGTACTCGGCGGACAACCTCTGGCCGCGACCGGACCGGGTGGTGATCGGCAATGCCCTCTCGCGCGGCAATCCCGAGGTCGAAGCGGTCCTGGACCTGGGGCTGGCCTACGTCTCAGGCCCCGAGTGGCTCGCCGAGCAGGTGCTGCCGGGGCGTCGGGTGATCGCCGTGGCTGGCACCCACGGCAAGACCACCACGGCGAGCCTGCTGGCCTGGCTGCTGGAGTCCGGCGGCCAGGCGCCGGGCTTCCTGATCGGTGGGGTGCCGCGCAACTTCGGCGTGTCGGCCCGGCTCGGCGCCCAGGATGCCCCCTTCGTGGTGGAGGCCGACGAGTACGACACGGCCTTCTTCGACAAGCGCTCCAAGTTCGTCCACTACCGGCCCGAGATCGCCATCCTGGGCAACCTGGAGTTCGATCACGCCGACATCTTCGAGGACCTGGGCGCCATCGAGCGACAGTTCCACCATCTGGTGCGTACCGTCCCGGGACGGGGCCGCCTGCTGGTGGCCGATGGTGAGCCGGCCCTGGACCGGGTACTGGAGATGGGGGCCTGGACCCCGGTGGAGCGCTTCGGCACCCAGGCCACAAGTCCCTGGCGGCTGGAGCTCGAGCGCGAGGATGCCTCGCGCTTCCGAGTGATCCATGAGCGCCACGATGGCGGCGCCGAGGTGAACGAGGACGCGGTGGTCGACTGGGCACTGACCGGTGCCCACAACGCCCGCAACGCCCTGGCCGCCCTGGCGGCAGCGAGTGCCTGCGGGGTCGACCTGCCGCGCGGCGCCGCGGCGCTGTCGCGCTTCGCGACGCCGCGGCGTCGCCAGGAACTGCGTGGGGAGGTGGCCAATATTCAGGTGATCGACGACTTCGCCCATCATCCCACGGCGATCGCTGCCACCCTGGAGGGGCTGCGGGCCGCGACGCCGCGTGGGCGCCTGCTGGCGGTCATCGAGCCGCGCTCCAACACCATGCGGCTGGGCTCCCTGCGCGACCGGCTGGCGGCAAGCGTCGCCGCCGCCGATGCCGCCTTCTGGTTCGAGCCGCCGGGACTCGACTGGTCGCTGTCGCCGGTGCTCGAGGCGAGCCCGGTGCCGGCCCGGCTGCTCGCCGACCTCGACGCCCTGGTGAAGGCGCTGGTCGCCGAGGCACGACCGCTGGACCGCATCGTGGTGATGTCCAACGGTGGCTTCGGCGGTATCCACGAGAAGCTGCTGGCGGCGCTGGAGGTGGCCCATGCCGACGGAACTGCGTGACCCGGTCACGGTGGCCCTGACCGGCGCTTCCGGGGCCCAGTACGGCCTGCGGCTGATCGAGGCGCTGGTGGCGGCCGACCATCAGGTGTGGGTGATGATTTCCAAGGCCGCCCACCTGGTGATCGCCACCGAGACCGACCGCGAACTGCCGGCGCGTCCCGCCCGACTGGCCGAGGTCCTCACCGAACGCAGCGGGGCGGTGCCCGGCCAGATCCGCTGCTTTGGCCGCGAGGACTGGATGGCGCCGGTCGCCTCGGGGTCCGGGGCACCCTCGGCCATGGTGATCTGCCCCTGCAGCACCGGGACCCTCTCGGCGGTGGCCACCGGGGCCAGCAACAACCTGATCGAGCGCGCCGCCGACGTGGCGCTCAAGGAGCGACGCACGCTGATCCTGGTGCCCCGCGAGACCCCCTTCTCGGCGATCCACCTGGAGCACATGCTCGCCCTGACTCGCATGGGGGCGGTGATCCTGCCCGCCGCGCCGGGGTTCTATCACCAGCCGGCGTCGGTCGACGACCTGGTCGACTTCATCGTGGCGCGGATTCTCAACCAGCTGGGGGTCGCGCATCGCCTGATGCCCCGCTGGGGCGAGGCATGATCAACCTTTCGCTGCTGTCGGTGTTCGTGCCGACCTTCCTGCTGGTCTCGCTCACCCCCGGCATGTGCATGACCCTGGCCATGGTGCTGGGCATGACCCAGGGCGTGCGGCGTACCCTGTGGATGATGGCCGGCGAGCTGGTGGGCGTTGGCCTGGTGGCCTTCGCCGCCGGTGCCGGCGTGGCGGCGCTGATGCTGCGCCAGCCCGAGCTCTTCGCGCTGTTCAAATGGCTGGGTGGCGCCTATCTCGGTTACCTGGGCGTGATGATGTGGCGCTCTAGGGGGCGCATGGCCATACCCCTGCAACTGGAAGCGGGGCCCCCCGCCGCCCGTGGCCAGCTGGCCCTGCAGGGGCTGGTCACCGCGGTGGCCAATCCCAAGGGGTGGGCCTTCTTCATGGCCCTGCTGCCGCCCTTCCTGGACGCCTCCCGTCCACTGGTCCTCCAGCTCGTGGTGCTGATCGCGGTAATCCTCTCCATCGAATTCCTCTGCCTGCTGCTCTATGCCACCGGCGGACGCACCCTGCGCCGGCTGCTCGGCGAGAGCGGCAACGTGCGGCTGCTCAATCGCCTCGCCGGGACGCTGATGGTCGGCGTGGGGCTCTGGCTGGCGCTGGGCTGACCCGGCTGCGCCGGGCCAGGAGCTTGAAGCTGGAAGAGCGTCGCTTCGCGACTGGAAGCTTGAAGAAAACCCCTGACGCCAGCGTCTGTGGAATCATGCTGCCTTCCAGCTTCCAGCTTAGACCGCCGGCAACCAGGCGATCCGGGCCGCGATCAGCACCAGCGAGGCAACACCCAGCAGGTGCCAGGGACAGGGGCCGAGGCGCGGACGGGGATGTCGCTGCCAGGCCAGCTGCACCAGGGCGCAGACCACCAGGCCGAGCAGGGCACCGCCGATCAGGTCGCTGAGCCAGTGCACGCCGATCAGCAGGCGGGACAGGGCCATCGGCAGGATCACGGCAATGGCGGCCCAGTACGCCAGGAAGCGCCTGCCATGGGGCAGTTCCCGGGTGGCGAAGGCCGCGGCCATGCCGAACAGCACCACGGCGGTCGAGGTGTGGGTGCTGGGGTAGGAGAGGGAATCGGCCAGGTCGGCCGGCGTGTCGGGCCGCGCCCGACCGATGGTCGCCTTGATCAGGGTGTTGAGCAGCGCGACGCCAACGAGCCCGCCGGTGATGTGCCAGAAGGCCGGCAGCTGGCGTCGCCACAGCAGCCAGACCGCCCAGGGCAGGGTGAAGGCGAGCACGCCCAGCAGGTCGCTGGCCTTGGCCATCCCCCCCCCGAAGGTGGCCAGGCCCGGCAGCGCGAGTCTCTCCAGCAGGCCCGCGAGACGCAGATCCATGGCCAACGGACCCTCGTGGTGGATCACCACCAGGGTCCAGGCGGAGAGGGCCGCCAGCGAGAGGATCAGCAGCAGCCAGGAGGCCAGCGGTGGCTCCTCCTCATGGGGCGGTGCGAGCAGCTGCCAGAGGCGCCGGCCCAGGGGGGTTCGCCCCGAGGCCCAGGCGAGGCCGCGGTAGGCGAGCCCGTCGCGGGTCACCAGGTGGCGGCACCAGGAGAACACCACGGCGAGAATGACCACCAGCACGCCCAGGGCGACCAGCCAGGGATTGAGCCCCTCGGGCAGGTCCAGCAGCTGCTGCCAGGTCCGTCCCAGCAGGTAACCCGGCAGCACATAGGCCGGTGCCCAGAGTAGTGCCGAGCCCAGGTTGGCCCAGGTGAAGGTGCGGGGCGACATCCTCAGCATGCCGGCGATCAGTGGCACCACGGGCCTCACCGGGCCCACGAAACGGCCAAGGAAGACCGACAGCGTGCCGTGGCGCTGAAAGAAGCGGGCGCCCCGCGCCAGCCATTCGGGATGTCGTGACAGCGGCCACAGCACGGTCACCCGCTCGCGCTGGGTGTAGCCGAGCAGAAAGCTCAGGCCGTCGCCGGCCACCGCACCGAGGAAGGCGGCGCCGAGCACCGGGCCCAGGGCCAGGTCCTGGTGTCCGGCCAGGGAAGTGGCGGCGGTCATCAGGACCACGCCCGGTACCAGCAGCCCCACCAGTGCCAGGGATTCGACCAGGGCGATGGCGGCGATGATCAGCAGCAGCAGCCCCGGCGAGGGCGCCAGCTGGAAGAGGGTATCGGCGATGCTCAAGGGGTGCTCCGTTGCCGTGCCGGGTACTGGCGGAGGGGCGAATCAACCATCGGCCAGCGACTGGCTGACGACCTGCAAGCGTTGCTCGAATCGTTGCCAGGACTCTCCCGGGCGCGGCCGGCAGAGGCGCAGTCGTGCCTCCATCGGACCGGTCTCCATCAGGGTGGTCTGCTCGAAAGCCTGGCCGAGTCTCTGCTGCACCAGCAGGGCGCCGCTCTCGGTGGTGTCCGGCAGTACCAGCCAGAAATCCGCCGGCCCCTCCCTTCCCAGGATGTCATGGTCGCGACAGCGGCTGGTGACGGCCTGGCAGAGGCAGTCCAGCAGGGCCTGTCGCGCCTGGGATCCGAACTGTTCCTCCGCCATCTCCAGCTGCGGCAGGTGGATCAGCATCACTGCCAGCGGCTGCCCGAGCAGTGTGGCGCGGTCGGCCTCGCTGGCCAGTCTCTCGTGCAGCGTCGCGCGCCCCACCGCCGGGCATTCGGGGTCGCGAGGGTCGGTGGCCCGCAGCAAGGCATGCTGGCGGACCTGCTCCCAGGGCACCAGGGCCGCCACGACCACCAGCGTCAGATAGCCCAGCAGCATGTTCCGGTCGAGCTCGCCATTGCCGAGCAGGGCCAGCCAGACTGGCGTCAGCGCCACGTTGAGCAGCATCGCCGGGCCGAGCGGTAGCAGCAGCAGGGTGAGGACCGGCGGCACTCCGATCCAGAGCGACGGCAGCCCCGACTGTCGAGGCAGTTCCACGGCGATCAGCAGGTAGCCGCAGATCAGCACCAGATAGGCGGCCAGACGCGTGTGATCCTCGCGCGTCACGCTCAGCAGGGTGGCCACCAGCATCAGCAGGAAGAGGGCTGCGGGAAGGGGTAGACGCTCGTACTCGCCCATCAGGTAGAGCCACAGGGCCATGCCCAGCAGCAGCAACGCGCCGCTGGCGTACCATGCCGCGAACAGTCTCAGGAATCGGACTCGGCGTTCAGGCATCGGCCGCATCCCCATCGACCTGGAGTCCGGGTGCCTGTCGGGCCAGGGCCTGTCGTTCGTCCGCAAGTGATGACAGGCCGGTCAGAGCGATCGCCCGGGCCGGGCCCCTTGCATCCAGATGGCGCCAAAGCCCCTCGCGACGCTCCTTGGCCTCGCGATGGTTGCGGCTGGTCAGGATCACGGCCAGGGTTCGCGGGTCGAGGCGGTAGCAGGGCTCGAAACTGTGCGTCAGCCGGCAGAGCCGGTGGGCCAGTGACCAGCAGTGGTGTCGCGGGGTATGCAGCAGCAGCAGCTCGGCATGCACGCCCTCGCGACGGCTGCGGGCTCGCTCGAGGGCGAGGTCCTGGGCCAGCCTGGCGCCGGGCCAGAGCGGCAGGCCGGGAACCAGTCGGGCCCGGCGCAGGGTGCTCTGACGCAGCGCGCGAAGGTCCAGGGCCCTGGACAGCCCCAACAGCATTAGGGCCGCCAGCAGAAGGCCTGCCAGGGCCCACTGCTCGAGCCCCAACAGCTCGCGCAGTGGCCACCAGGTGGCCACTGCCAGCAGGGCCTCGAGCAGCAGGATCCAGTGGGGCTGGGGGAGCATCAGCAGCACCGCCCAGGCCCACAGCCAGGTGACGTGCCGCTCGGGGTTCACCCACAGCAGAGCGGCCAGCAGCAGGGCGGGCAGCAGCTGCCAGGGCACCGTGGCGGGACGGCGATGGTTGAAGGCGAGCAGTAGCGCGGTAACGGCCAGCCAGGACGCGGCCAGCCACAGCAGCAGGGCCTCGGTCAGGGTCGTCGTGGCCATGGCCAGCAGGGCCAGCAGCGCCGCCGCGACCAGCAGGTTGCCGCGCAGCAGTCCGACTTTGTACTTGGTCTGCATGGTGGCTTAGTATGAATCCCTTCCCGGTTTACGGCACAGTATAACGCCGGCATCGCCCTTGTCGCGGCGTTGCCGGCCCCAGGAGACACGCAACGGCATGACAGCTCAAGCCTCCCGCTCGGACCACGACGCCACTATCCCCGATATCGGCGATGTCGACGCCTACATGCAGCGCCTGGGGCAGGGCGCCCGCGAAGCAGCCACCCGGATGCGCCGCGTCGACACCGCGGCCAAGAACGCCGCCCTGCTGGCCATGGCCGAGCATCTCGAGCGGGCTCGGGGCGAGGTGCTGGCCGCCAACGCCCGCGACCTCGCCCGGGGACGCGAGGGCGGCCTGGAGGCGGCCCTGCTCGACCGACTGGCGCTTGACGACACGCGTCTCGATGCCATGATCGACGGACTCGCTCAGGTCGCCGCCCTCCCGGATCCGGTCGGCGAGATCGACGGCCTGCGCTCGCGGCCCAGCGGCATCCAGGTGGGACAGATGCGCGTGCCGCTCGGGGTGATCGGCATCATCTACGAGTCGCGTCCCAACGTCACCCTGGAGGCGGCGAGCCTGTGTCTCAAGTCGGGCAACGCGGCCATCCTGCGGGGCGGGTCCGAGGCGCGCGACTCCAACGCCGCCATCGCTGCCTGCATCCGCGCCGGGCTGGAACGGGCAGGCCTTCCCGAGGGGGCCGTCCAGGTGGTGGCGACCACCGACCGGGCCGCCGTGGGTCGCCTGATCAGCATGCCGGAGTACGTCGACGTGATCATCCCGCGTGGTGGCAAGTCGTTGATCGAGCGCATCACCCGAGAGGCACGGGTACCGGTGATCAAGCACCTCGATGGCGTCTGCCACGTCTACATCGATGCCAGCGCTGATCTCGACAAGGCCCTGGCCATTGCGGTCAATGCCAAGACCCACCGCTATGGCACCTGCAACACCATGGAGACCCTGCTGGTCGATGCGCCGGTGGCCGAGACCCTGCTGCCGACGCTGGCGCGCGCCTACGGCGAGCATGGCGTCGAGCTGCGCGGCTGCGAGCGGACCCGGGCGATCCTCGGCGATCTCGCCGAGGCCAGCGAGGCGGACTGGCAGGCGGAGTACCTGGCCCCGGTACTGGCCATCCGCGTGGTCGACGGCATCGATGCCGCGATGGCGCATATCGAGCGCTATGGCTCGCGCCATACCGACGCCATCGTCACCGAGCACTATGGCCTGGCGCGACGCTTTCTCGCCGAGGTGGACTCCAGCTCGGTGATGGTCAACGCCTCGACCCGCTTTGCCGACGGCTTCGAGTACGGGCTGGGCGCCGAGATCGGCATCTCCACCGATCGCCTGCACGCCCGGGGGCCCGTGGGGCTCGAGGGGCTGACCACCCGCAAGTACGTGGTACTCGGCGACGGCCAGGTGCGTCAGTGAGTCAACCGGGCCTGCCCGTCAGGGCCGACCGCGACCCGCCATCACCGCCCCGGATCGCCATGCTCGGCGGCACCTTCGATCCGGTGCATCTGGGCCACCTGCGCAGCGCCGTGGAGCTTCGCGAGGCGCTGGCCCTGGATCGCGTGCACATGGTGCCCGCCGCCATGCCGCCACTGCGGGGCGAACCCCGGGTCTCGCCCGCCGAGCGCCTCGCCCTGTTGCGTCTGGGGATCGGCGATACGCCGGGCCTGGTCGCCGACCCCCGGGAGCTCGAGCGTGACGGAACTTCCTACAGTGCCGACACCCTCGCCTCGCTTCGCCGGGAATTCGGTAGTGAGGCGCGCCTGGTGATGGCGCTGGGCCACGATGCCTTCCTGCGGCTGGCCGACTGGCATGAGCCAGAGCGGCTCTTCGAGCTGGCCCATGTGGTGGTGATCGATCGACCGGACCACCGGGCCACGCTGCCCGAGCCGCTGGTGGATCTGCTGGCCGGACGCGAGGTCGAGGAAAGCGAGACGCTCATGGCCCGGCCCGCCGGAAGGCTGCTGCGCCTCAGGCTGCCGTCGCGCATGGCGATCTCGGCCACCGAGGTGCGTCGGCGCCTGGCGGCGGGCCTCAGCGTGCGCTATCTGCTGCCGGAGGCGGTGGAGGTGCAACTCCTGTCACGGGGCCTCTATCGGCACCGCTGAGTGCTGCCCAGGCGGTCGCCAAGTCGGTACAATGGGGCCGAGGATTTCCCGCTGATGAAGGGCTGACACGAAGGGCTATGCATATCGACGCACTCAAGACTCTGGTGATCGACGCACTGGAGGACCTCAAGGCTCAGGACATTGCCGTCCTGGATGTCTCACGACTGACCAGCGTGACCGACCTGATGGTGGTGGCCAGTGGCACCTCCAGCCGCCATGTGGCGGCACTGGCCGACAACGTGGTCCAGGCCGCCAAGGAGCAGGGCATCCCGCCGCTGGGTGTCGAGGGCGAGAATGGCGCCGACTGGGTGCTGGTCGACCTGGGCAACCTGGTGGTGCACGTGATGCTCCCCGAGACACGGCAGCTCTACGACCTGGAGAGACTCTGGGCCGACCTGCCAAGCGATACGGACTCCCGTGTCGAGGAAGGGGTTCACGGTTCATGAGGATCCGCCTGCTGGCGGTGGGCACGCGCATGCCCGACTGGGTGTCGCGCGGTGTCGAGGAGTATCGCAAACGCCTGCCCAGGGACTTCACCCTGGAGGTGGAGGAGATCGCCCCGGGGCAGCGCGGCAAGAATGCCGATCTGGCGCGAGCCATGGAGACGGAAGCCGAGCGGATCCGTGGTCGCCTCAAGGGCGGGGAGCATCTCGTCGCCCTGGAGGTGGGGGGCAAGGCCTGGAGCACCGAGCAACTGACTCGGGAGGCCGACTCCTGGCGCCTCGAGGGGCGTGACGTGGTGCTGCTGGTGGGTGGCCCGGATGGCCTGGAGCCGTCGCTCTCGGCGAGTGCCGACCAGCACTGGTCGTTGTCGCCATTGACGCTGCCCCATCCGCTGGTGCGCATCCTTCTCGCCGAGCAGTTGTATCGCGCCTGGACCCTGCTGGTCGGCCATCCCTATCACCGCTGAAGCCCGTTTCCGCTCTGTCACCGCTGAAGGCTGTTTGTACCCATGACCGCTGAAGGCTCTTCTGCTCAACCATTCCGAGGTCATCACCGAGCATGCGTCGGCGCCGCGAAACCCTGAAGAACCCGGAACAGGAGCTGCGTGTCTTCCGCATGCGCTCACTGCTGGCCGTGCTGGTGGTGGTGTGCCTGACCGGGCTGCTGGGCGGACGGCTGTTCTACCTTCAGGTGGTGCAGCATGAGGTCTACAGCACGCGCTCCGAGAAGAACCGCGTGCGGGTGGAGCCGCTGCCACCCACTCGTGGGCTGATCTACGACCGCAACGGCGTGCTGCTGGCCGAGAACCGCCCCACCTACAATCTCACCCTGGTGCGAGAACGGGTCGAAGACCTCGATGCCACACTGTCGCTGCTGGTCAACCTGCTGGAGATCCCCGAGGAGGAGGTCGAGGCCTTCCGGGTGCGGTCCCGCCAGCGCCAGCGTCCCTTCCAGCCGGCGTTGCTGATGAGCGACCTCGATGAGGAACAGATCGCCCGACTGGCGGTCAATCGTCATCGCCTGCCCGGCGTCGAGGTCCAGGCCCAGTTGTTGCGCTACTATCCCGACGCCGAGACCATGGTGCACGCGCTGGGCTATGTGGGGCGGATCAACGCCGAGGAGCTCGCGGGTCTGGATTCAGGCAACTATGCCGGTACCCACTTCATCGGCAAGACGGGAGTGGAGCGCTTCTACGAGGACGCGCTGCACGGTCAGGCGGGGTTGCGCAAGGTGGAGACCAATGCCCGCGGCCGAGTGCTGCGTGAGCTCGGTCACACCGACCCGGTACCGGGCCAGGACCTGACCCTGACGCTGGACAGCGAGCTGCAGAAGCTCGCCGTGGAGCTGCTCGACGGCCGACGCGGGTCCATCGTGGCCATCGCCCCGGGGAGTGGCGAGATCCTCGCCCTGGCCTCGGTGCCGGGGTTCGACAGCAACCAGTTCGTCACCGGCATCGACGTCGCCTCCTACCGGGCGCTCCAGGAGGACCTGGACCTGCCGCTCTACAACCGGGCGATTCGCGGCCATTACCCGCCGGGTTCCACCATCAAGCCCTTCCTGGCCCTGGCGGGACTGGCCGAGGGCAAGATCACCCCCGACACCACCATCCGCGACCCCGGCTACTTCCAACTGCCCAACGACTCCCGGCGCTACCGCAACTGGCTGCGCTGGGGGCATGGTCGCGTCGACCTGGAGCGGGCCATCGCCGTCTCCAACAACACCTATTTCTACTCCCTGGCCCATGACCTGGGCATCGATCGCATCCATGAGAACATGTCGGCCTTCGGCTTCGGTCAGCGAGTCGCCCATGACGTCCAGGGCGAGAGTGATGCCCTGATGCCCTCACGTGACTGGAAGCGTGGGCGCTTCAACCAGCCCTGGTACCCCGGCGAGACCCTCTCGGTGGGCATCGGCCAGGGCTACTGGCAGCTCACCCCGCTGCAGCTGGCCACCGCCACGGCGGTGCTGGCCAACCGCGGCCAGTGGGTCAAGCCCCGCCTGGCTCAGCGGATCGGCGAGGAAGAAGTGCCCGTCGACCTGCCGGACACCCCGGCCGACATCACGCTCGGCAATGAGGGGTGGTGGGACCGAGTCTTCTCCGGCATGGAAAAGGTGGTCTCGGGCAATGAGGGGACCGCGCGGCGCATCGGCAAGGACCTGGACTATCGGATGGCGGGCAAGTCCGGTACCGCCCAGGTGTTCTCCCTGGGCCAGGACCAGAAGTACAACGCCGACGAGCTCAAGGAGCGGCTGCGCGACCATGCCTTGTTCATGGCCTTCGCGCCGGTGGAGGACCCGCAGATCGCCGTGGCGGTGATCGTCGAGAACGCCGGGGGGGGCAGTACCCATGCCGCTCACCTGGCCAAGGCAATGACCGATGCCTGGCTGCTCGAGGACGAGGCCCCGGATACCGAGGAGGTGCGTGAGGTGCTCGAGCGCGAAGATGGCCGGGTGGCAGGAAATTGACCATGATCTGGAGCGAACTGACCCGTGGCATGCGGGCCCATCCCGTGAAGCCCTCCCTGAGCGGCATCGCCCGGCGTCGCAGCCTGTGGGAGCGGATCCACCTGGATCCCTGGCTGCTCGGCATGCTGCTGGTGCTGATGCTGGCCGGGCTGGTGGTGCTCTACAGCGCCAGTGGCCAGCGCCTGCCGGTGGTGACCGCCCAGGCCATCCGCTTCGGCGTGGCCCTCGTGGTGATGGCGGGCCTCGCCCAGCTCTCGCCGACCACCCTGCTGCGCTGGACGCCACCGGTCTATGTGGCCGGGGTGCTGATGCTGGTGGCCGTTGAACTGATCGGCGACATGGGCATGGGCGCCCAGCGCTGGCTGGTGATCCCCGGGGTGATCCGTTTCCAGCCCTCGGAGATGATGAAGCTGGCCATGCCGATGATGGTCGCCGCCTGGCTGAGTCGTCAGCCCCTTCCACCGCGCTGGCGCGACCTTCTGGTCTGTGCGGTGATCATCGGCCTGCCGGTGGTGCTGATCGCCAAGCAGCCTGACCTGGGGACCTCGCTGCTGGTCACCGCGGCGGGGGTGTTCGTGATCCTGCTGGCGGGCCTCTCCTGGCGCTTCATCCTGTTCTGCGGCGTGCTGGCGGCATCCGCACTGCCGCTGCTGTGGATGAACCTGCACAACTACCAGCGCCAGCGGGTCCTGACCTTCCTCGACCCCGAGAGCGACCCGTTGGGGGCGGGCTGGAACATCATCCAGTCGACCACCGCCATCGGCAGTGGCGGCTTCTGGGGCAAGGGATGGCTGCAGGGCACCCAGTCGCAGCTGGAGTTCCTTCCCGAGCGTCATACCGACTTCATCGTCGCGGTGCTCGGCGAGGAGTTCGGCCTGGTGGGGATGCTGGCCTTCCTGCTGCTCTACCTGCTGATCGTGGGGCGCGGACTCTGGCTCGCCGGCGCCGCCCAGGAGACCTTCGGACGCCTGGTGGCGGGCAGCATCATCCTCACCTTCTTCATCTACGTCTTCGTCAACGTGGGCATGGTCAGCGGTATCCTGCCGGTGGTCGGCGTACCGCTCCCGCTGGTCAGCTACGGCGGGACCTCCAGCGTGACCTTGATGGCGGGTTTCGGTATTCTCATGGCCATTCATGCCCACCGCCGCCTGCTGCCGCGCTAGGCAGTCGATACGACTCAGGGAGAGCTGACATGACGGTGTCGTCACCACAGGGAAAACGCTGGATGGCCTGGCTCGCGGGTGGCCTGCTGGCATGGGGGGCGACGACGGGGTGGGCGGCGGACTTCGATCCGCAGCGCCACGCCGAGGCGCGGCGCCTGGTGGAGGAACTGGTCGACAAGGGCGTCGACCGCGACTGGCTCCAGGCCGCCCTGGCAGACGCCGAGTTTCGCCAGCCGGTCCTGGATGCCATGGCCGGCGCCGCCGAACGGCGCCTGCGCTGGGACGAGTATCGGGACATCTTCCTGGATGCCCCGCGCATCGCTAACGGAGTGGCCTTCATCGAGGCCCACCCGGCGGCCTTCGCGAGGGCCGAAGCCGAGTACGGCGTGCCACCGGAGGTGATCGCCGCGATCATCGGGGTCGAGACCCGCTACGGTGGTGTCACCGGCGATCATCGCGTCCTCGACTCCCTGGCGACCCTGGCCTTCCATCATCCCAGCCGGGGTAGCTTCTTCCGCGGCGAACTGGCCGCCTTCCTGGAGATCGCCTACGAGGAGGAGCGCGCTCCCGGCAGCCTGACCGGCTCCTACGCGGGGGCCATGGGCTATCCGCAGTTCATTCCCACCAGCTACCGGGCCTATGCGGTGGACTTCGATGGCGACGACCTGCGCGATCTCTGGACCAATCCGGTGGATGCCATCGGCAGCGTGGCCAACTACTTCGCCGAGCACGGCTGGCGGCCCGGCGAGCCCCTCTATCACGAGGCCGAGGGGCCTGCCTCGCCTCCCGACGGTATCGAGTTCAACCGTGCGGCGCGACCGCCCGCGGTGCCGGCGGCGGACGTCGCCGCGGCGGGCCTCGAGGTGCCGGACTCGCTGGCCGACGATCATCGCCTGCTGCCGGTGGCACTGGAGGATGGCGAGGACACCTGGCGCTACGTGCTTGGCGAGCACAATTTCTACGTGATCACCCGCTATAACCACAGCCATCTCTATGCCATGGCGGTAAGCGAGCTCGCCGAGGCGATTGCCGAGGCACGGGGCCTGGAGGCCCACTGGCTCGACGCCACCGACACCACCCCGGAGGAGGCCTCATGAGACGCACCTGTGTCGCCCTGAGCGTGCTGCTGCTGCTGGCCGGCTGTGCCGGGGGCGGTGGCGGCCCCCGTCCTTCCAGCGGTGAGGCGTCCAGCAAGGCGCCGGCCACGTCGGGAAGCGGCGAGCGCTATGCCCTGGCCGGCGACGCCTATCCCGAGGATCCACCCGATGTCGCCGAGGTGCCCGACGCGGTGCCGCGTCGCGAGGCGCGCTCCAGGGGAGGCAACAAGTCCCCTTACGAGGTGTGGGGCAAGCGCTATGAGGTGATGGCGGAGGCGCGTGGTTACAGCCGCCAGGGCAGGGCCTCCTGGTATGGCGAGAAGTTCCATGGGTATGCGACCTCCAACGGCGAGATCTATGACATGTACAAGATGAGCGCTGCCCACCGTTCCTTGCCCCTGCCCAGCTTCGTGCGTGTCACCAGCCTGGACAACGGCCGCTCGGCGATCGTGCGGGTCAACGACCGCGGCCCCTTCCACAGCGATCGCGAGATCGACCTCTCCTATGCGGCGGCGGCACGCCTGGGCATCCTCGAGCAGGGCACCGGCCGGGTGAAGGTCGAGGCCATCGACGTGGAGCGCTGGATCGCCGACAACGGCGATGCCTCCCGGGCGGGGGAGACCTCGTCGCCCCGGGAGGCATCGGCCAGCGTCGCGTCCGAGGCGCCACGCGACCGGCCCGTGGCCGGCGGCGGTGTCTTCCTGCAGGTGGCGGCCCTGGGTTCCGCCGACGGTGCCCGGCAGCTTAAGTCGCGCCTGGAGGGCGAGATCGACCGGCCCGTGCGCGTCGCCAGTGCCACCGGTCTCCATCGGGTCCAGGTCGGCCCCCTGGAGGATGCCGGCCAGGTGGACCCCGTCCGCGAGCAGCTGCGCCGGGCGGGCTTTGCCCAGGCCTTCGTCGTCGACGATGCCGACTGAGTCGGCCCCCCTTATTTCGAACCACCCCGCGATGCCCTTGATGAGAACCCTTGCCATGAGATTCACGCTTTTCTTCCGCCGCTGCCGGTTGTTGCCGCTGCTGCTGGTCAGCCTGCTGCTGGTCATGTCACAGGCCACGGCCCAGGTGATCCCCGCGCCGCAGACCATGATCCCCTCGCCGCCGCAGCTGGCGGCCAGTTCCTGGATCCTGATGGATGCCGACAGCGGGCGGGTGCTGGTCGAGCACAATGCCGACGAGCGTCTGCCGCCGGCCAGCCTGACCAAGCTGATGACGGCCTACCTCGTGGAGCGCGAGCTCGACCGGGGCAACATCGCGCCGGAGGATCTGGTGCCCGTCAGCGAGAAGGCCTGGCGCACCGGGGGCTCCAAGATGTTCATCGAGGTCGACACCCTGGTGGCGATCGACGAGCTGCTCAAGGGCATCATCATCGTCTCGGGCAACGATGCCAGCGTGGCCATGGCCGAGCACCTGGCCGGCGGCGAGCGTCCCTTCGCCGACCTGATGAACCAGCACGCCACCCGACTGGGCATGCACAACACCAACTTCGTCAATGCCACCGGCCTGCCCGACGACAACCACTACTCCTCGGCCCGCGACCTGGCGCTGCTCTCCCAGCACATCATCAACGACTACCCGGAGCACTACGCCAACTACGCCAGCAAGCAGTTCACCTATGGCGGCATCGAGCAGCCCAACCGCAACCGGCTGCTGTGGCGCGACAGCAGCGTCGACGGCCTGAAGACCGGCTGGACCGAGGCCGCGGGTTACTGCCTGGTGGCCTCGGCCAAGCGCGACGACATGCGCCTGATCTCGGTGGTCATGGGCACCGCGTCCGAGGAGGCCCGCGCCCAGGAGACCCAGAAGCTGCTCAGCTATGGCTTCCGCTACTACGAGACCCTCAAGCTCTATGACGCCGGCGCCGTGCTCAACACGCCTCGGGTCTGGGGCGGCGACAAGAACGAGCTGCGCGTCGGCGTCGACCGCAACGTGGTCATGACCGTACCGCGCGCCCGAAGCGAGGAGCTCACCGCCAAGCTCGACATCCAGGCCGACCTCACCGCCCCCATCGCCGCCGGGGATCGGGTGGGGACCATGGAGGTGCGCCAGGGCGAGGAGGTGGTCGGCGAGCGTCCCCTGGTCGCCCTCGAGAGCATCGAGGAGGGGGGGCTCTTCAAGCGCCTCTTTGACCAGGTGCGGCGCTTCTTCACTAACCTGGTCGGTGGCTGGTTCGACTAGGCCCTACGGCCAGGCAAAGGGTGCAGGCGACAGTGAAATCCCCCGTGCTGCGCCTTCTTCCCTGGCCGCCTGGCGTTGGTCTCACCGCCCCAGGTTGAGTAACATACTCGGATATCCACGACCCGCCGGAAGGCTTCATGAACGACAACTCCCTGCGCGACCTTCGCAAGCCCCGTCGTCAGGCGGGTGGCAAGCCGCCGAAGATCACCTTTCCCTGCGACTACCCGATCAAGGTGGTCGGCGATGCCGCAGAGGATTTCGCCGCCACGGTCTGCCAGATCGTCATCCGGCATGATCCGGCCTTTGACGCGAGTGCCATCCAGGTGGTCCCCAGTCGCCAGGGCCGTTTCCAGTCGGTGCGCCTGACGATCCGCGCCACCGGCGAGGTGCAGCTCAAGGCGCTCTTCGACGAACTCAAGGCCACCGGCCGCGTGCACATGGTCGTCTGATGGCAGACGATAGCGTGTTGCCACCCATCCAGTTGTATCGCCTCGGCCGTCGGCCCTATACGCCCGTCTGGCAGGCCATGCGCGACCTCACCGATGGCCGCGATGCGCAAACCCCCGACCAGTTCTGGCTGGTCGAGCATGACCCGGTGTTCACCCAGGGGCAGGCCGGCAAGCCCGAGCACCTGCTGATGCCCGGCGACATCCCGGTCGTGGCCACCGATCGCGGCGGGCAGGTGACCTACCATGGGCCCGGCCAGGTCGTGCTCTACCCGCTGCTCGACGTGCGGCGCGGACGGCTGGGCGTGCGCGACCTGGTCACTGCCCTGGAGCAGGCGGTGATTGCCGTGCTGGCCGAGCATGGCGTGGTGGCCCATGCCCGCCCCGATGCGCCCGGCGTCTATGTGGGGGAGGCCAAGATCGCCTCTCTGGGGCTGAGGATCCGTCGCGGTGCCAGCTTCCATGGCGTGGCCCTCAATGTGAACGGCGACCTCTCGCCGTTCTTGCGGATCAACCCCTGCGGCTATGCCGGCATGGCCATGACACGGCTGGCCGACCTGAGCGATGGCTGCCCGGGCGTCGAGGCGGTGGGGGAGCGCCTGGCCGAGTGCCTGGCGCGGGAACTGGGGCGGGAGTTAGAAGCGCCAAGCAGCCATGCGCCGCGCCGCCAAGCTGACCTGTGATGGGCTGCAGGTGATGTAGTAGAGCAAGCCCCCGCGGTACAAGCATCCAGTGGGGGCCTTGCGTTGACGCCAGAGATGGCAGAGACATCATGCTGTTTGCTCGGCGCTCGGCCCTTGCCCCTATCCGACGTTGATGGCGTCGATGCGCTTCGGGTCGGCCTGCTGGCCGGGCACCTCGGCGGGTGCCGCCAGGCCCAGGTTGTTCTTTTCGAACACCCGGTCGGCCCGATAGCTGGAGCGCACCAGGGGGCCGGACGGTACCTCCATGAAGCCCTTCTCCAGGCCCAGCACGCGATAGCGCTCGAACTCCTCCGGGGTGACCCAGCGCTCCACCGGGAGGTGGTTGCGCGTGGGGCGCAGGTATTGGCCCAGGGTCACGATGTCGACGCCGATGGCCCGCAGGTCGTCGAAGGTCGCCAGGATCTCCTCCTCGGTCTCGCCGAGACCGAGCATCAGGCTGGTCTTGGTGATCACATCGGGTCTGTGACGCTTGGCGTGGGCCAGCACGTCCAGGGTCTTGCGGTAGCCGGCTCGGGGATCGCGTACCCTTCCGGTGAGCCGTTCGACGGTCTCGACGTTCTGGGCGAAGACCTCGAGCCCTGAGTCGACGACCCGCTCGATCGCCGAGGGCTCGGCATCGAAGTCCGGGGTCAGCGCCTCGACGACCACCTCGGGCGTGCGGGCCTTGATGGCACGGATGCAGTCGGCGTAGTGGGTGGCGCCGCCATCGGGAAGGTCGTCACGGTCCACGGAGGTCAGCACGATGTAGCGCAGGCCCATCAGCTCGACCGAGCGGGCGGTATTGTCCGGCTCTTCCGTGTCCAGCCAGCCCCTGGGGTTGCCGGTATCCACCGCGCAGAAGCGGCAGGCGCGGGTGCATACCGAGCCCATCAGCATGATGGTCGCGGTGCCGTTGCTCCAGCACTCGCCCTGGTTGGGACAGTGCGATTCGGCACAGACGGTGCTGAGTCGATGGGTGGCCACGTTCTTCTTGACCGCCTCGAAGCGTTCGCCGCCGGGAATCTGGGCACGCAGCCACTTCGGCTTGCGGCCGTCGGCACCGCCGTCCTCGGTCTGGCGACGCGCCTTCATGCCATCCTTGATGGCGGCCGTGCCATGATCGTTGCGGTACTTCTCGCCGCTGGAGACGCGTGGGGAGGGGGTGTCGCTCATAGCATTGAGCCTCTCTGCTCGCCGGCTGTCGACGCCATGAGGGCGCTACCGCGGGGTCTCCGGGTGCGCGCCAGTCGGCGGTTCCAGGCAGCCTGGCACGTCGAATGATACGTGGTTCGCAAGCTGGTAAAATACCACAGGATCCGTTGTTCTGGACAGCCGGGCCCGTGGTCCTCCTGGCGCCGGTCAGTAGGCCGTCACCGGCAGACAGTCGACGCCGTGACTCGGTAGGGGACTCGGCGGGGCACTGAAGTGGGCGTGGAGCTCGGACAGGTGTTCGCGCACGAAGCGCAGGAACAGCTCGGTGACCGGAGTCGGGAAGCGCTCCCTGGGATGCACGGTGCACCAGGAGTGACGCAGCGGGAAGCCCGGCAGGGCGAGCGGCGCCAGCAGGCCCGCCTCCACCTCGAGGCGAACGGCGAGTCGTGGCAGTACCGAGACCCCGAGCTGTGCCATCACGCCCTGCTTGACGGCCTCGTTGGTTCCCAGTTCGATGGCATGCTGCAACTGCACGTCCTGGTCGGCGGCTAACTCCTCGAAGGCGCTGCGCACCCCGGAACCGGGCTCGCGCATCAGCACATAGTGACGGGCGAAGTCCTCCAGGGTGGGGGCCTTTGCCTCGAGCAGCGGGTGTCCGGGCCAGACCACGGGAATCATCTCGTTGTCGAGGATCGGCATGAAGACCAGTGCCTCATCCTCGGGCACCCGCGCCATGATCACCAGGTCGTCGCACCGCTCGGCCAGCCGTTCCAGTGCCTGACGGCGGTTGCAGACGCGCAGTCGCACCTGGACATTGGGATAGTGGGCGCGGAAACGGGCCAGCAGGTAGGGCACCACATACTGGGCCGTGGAGACCGCGGCCAGGTTGAGTTCGCCACGGATGGTTCCGGCCATGTCGGAGAGGGTCATCTGCAGGCGCGAGACCTGGCCGAAGATGGCCCGGGTCGAGGCCGCCAGGGCATCGGCGGCGGGCAGCAGGTGGAGGGTGCGCCCGGCGTACTTGAACAGCGGCTGTCCCAGGGCCTGCTCGAGCTGGCGAATCTGGGCGCTGACCGCAGGCTGGGTCAGGCCCAGCGTTTCGGCCGCCCGCGAATAGGAGTGCTGGTCATAGACCGCTCGAAATACCTGCAGCTGGCGAAAGGTCAGTCGGTTGAGCAACTTGGGTGAGGTCATGGATCGTTCGTTCGTCGGCGGCACGCCTTCCGCCTCCTGAGGGACTCACACGCATGCTAGCACCGCAGACGTTCTGCCTTCCATCGCCTGCCAAGGCCCTGGAGACCCCGCTTGTCGTGGCGGACTGACCGCGCCTCGTCGCGTCTGCTGGTCGCGGCCCAGGGGCTGGCCTCGCTGCGCGTGCAGCAGGCCGGCGACGAGCTGGGGCTTGTCACCTGTCTGGCCGAGGGGGAGCCCGAGGTCCTGGTGCTCAGGGCCCGCGCCCTGGGATGCCATGCCCTGCACCCCGGCGAGGCGAGCAGCGAACATCAGCTGTCTCTCGTCGGCGCCTGCCGGCGCGAGGGACTGCGCCTGATCGCCCCGGGCCAGGCCATGCTCGAGGCCATGGCCGACCGGATCGCCATGCGGCGACTGATGCGCGAGGCCGGCCTGCCGCTGGCGCCCGAGGGCGGGAAGGGTCGCCGGGTGAGGGTGCCGGTGCTGGCCGACGGGCAGGGTCGGGTGGTGCACCTGGGGGTGCGTCATTCGCCCAGCGCCGGGTTGGCGCTGGCGCCCGTACCCTGGCTGACGCCGGAGCAGCGCTGCTACCTGGGGCAGCTCGCGGTACAGGGTGTGGCCAGCCTGGGGCCGGTCGGGCTGGTCGTCGCCAGTTTCCGGGTGGCCGGCAATTGCATCGGCTTCGAGACCCTCTCGCCGGGCCTCGCCGGCGACGAGGCCCTCGACGAGGTGCTGATCGGGATCGATCCGGTGGTCGAGCAGCTGAGAATCGCTGCGGGCGATCCACTGCGCCTTCGCCAGACGCGGCTCGATGCGAGAGGGCATGCCCTGCTGTGGCAGTTGTCCCTCGACTCGGCGGTGCCCTTCGGCGGCGGTCCCGGGCTGCGGCTGGATCGAACCATCGAGGGCGGCGAGGCCCGCCTGATCGCCTGGGGTCGGCGTCCCGAGGTGGCGTGGCGACGTGGTCGGCGTGCCCTGGTCGAACTGCTGGGCGAGGTCCCGGCGAAGGCGCGGCTGCCCTGAATGCTGCTTAGGACTCCGGCATCCGGCGCTCGCAGCGCCAACGTTCATGCGCTATATTGCACTGCAACAAAGCCCGATTTCATGCATCGTCGCCGGGGACACCCTGGCATCGAGCAACCCTGGAGCTCAAGATGAATCCCCTGATACCGACTCCTGCAGCCAGCGTGCTGCCCTTCGTGGATCCGTTCGGTTTCGGACGCGCCGCCTGCGATTATTGGCGGGACACCCTGGAGCGCAGCGTGCTCTTCATGGACGTCATGCGCCAGCGCGGCAACCAGTACCTCGAGCATATCGAGAAGACCAAACCCAACGTGCTGGGCTTCGATGCCGAGGTGCTGGTGGACGGGCGCAAGCTCTCTCGTCCGGTCAACTACGAGCTGCTGCGCATCCAGCCTCCCGAGGGGGTGGAGACCGACCTGCAGATGCGCCCCTTCGTGGTGGTGGATCCACGCGCCGGCCATGGACCTGGCATCGGCGGCTTCAAGCCCGACAGCGAGATCGGCGTGGCCCTGCGGGCGGGGCATCCCTGCTACTTCATCGGGTTCCTGCCTTACCCGGTGCAGGGACAGACCGTCGAGGACGTGGTGGAGGCCGAGGTCGCCTTCCTGCGCCATGTCATCGAGCGTCATCCGGAGACCTCCGAGAAGCCCATGGTGGTCGGCAACTGCCAGGCGGGCTGGCAGATCATGATGGCCGCGGCCCTCGAGCCCGAGCTCTTCGGGCCGATTCTCATCGCCGGTTCGCCGCTCTCCTACTGGGCCGGTGAGCGTGGCAAGGCCCCGATGCGCTATACCGGGGGCCTGACCGGCGGCAGCTGGATGACGGCGCTGTTCAGCGACCTGGGCGCGGGGCTCTTCGATGGCGCCTGGCTGGTGCAGAACTTCGAGCGCCTGAACCCGGCCAACACCTGGTGGAGCAAGCAGTACCGGCTCTACGCTCAGGTCGACACCGAGGCGGAACGCTATTTGGAGTTCGAACGCTGGTGGGGCGGTCACGTGGTGCTGGGCGGCGACGAGATCCAGTACATCGTCGACAACCTCTTCGTCGGCAACCGCCTCTCGACGGCCCAGCTGGTGACTTCCGACGGGCGTCGCATCGACCTGCGCAACGTGCGTTCACCGGTGGTGGTGTTCTGTTCCAAGGGCGACGACATCACGCCGCCGCCGCAGGCCCTGGGCTGGGTGCGCGACCTCTACGAAGGGGTCGAGGACGTCATCGCCAACGAGCAGACCATCGTCTACTGCGTCCATGACACCACCGGTCACCTCGGCATCTTCGTGTCCGGCAGCGTGTCGCGCAAGGAGCATGCCGAGTTCACCGCCAACATGGACTACATCGACGTCCTGCCGCCCGGGCTCTACGAGACCACGGTCTCGAGTGCCGCCGAGCGTGAGGATGCCGAGCTGATCGAGCGTGACTACCTGCTGGAGTTCACCCCGCGGACCATCGAGGAACTCGACCAGGAGGTCCAGCACCGCCCCGAGGACGATACCCGCTTCGCTACCGTGGCACGGATCTCCGAGATCAACCTGGGGTTCTACCGTCTGTTCATGCAGCCCTGGGTCCAGGCCCTGGCCACGCCCGAGTCGGCCAAGTGGATGCGGCGGATGCACCCCAACCGCATGGGTTACCGTCTGCTGTCCGATCGCAATCCGTTGATGACCGCGGTGCCGGTGCTGGCCGACAAGGTGCGCGCCGACCGCCACCCGGTGCACGAGGACAATGTCTTCCGCGCGGTGGAAGGCATCCTGTCCGACCAGGTCACCCGCAGCCTGAACGCCTGGCGGGACCTGCGCGACAGCAGCAGCGAGCGTTTCTTCCTCGACGTCTACGGCCAGCCGATGCTGCAGGCGATGGTGGGCCTGGGCGGCGACGCCCATGTGCACCGTCGTCGCCCGGGGGCCGAACCCGAGCATCGCCGCTTCATCGAGCGTCGCCGCGACGAGGTCCACCACGCGATCACCGAGGGAGGCAGCCACGAGGCGGTCATGCGCTCGGTGATCCATGTGCTGGGGGGCGCCCCGGCGACCGACGAGCGCAACTTCAAGCGGCTGCGGGCCTCGCGGGCCGAGCTCGAGCCGGGCATCCAACTGGCCGACTTCAAGCACCTGGTGCGTGAGCAGTTCTTCACCCTCCAGCAGGACCATGAGGCGGCACTGGAGGCGATCCCGACCCTGCTGAAGGGTCAGACGGCCAGCCAGATCGATGCCCACCTGGCACATATCGAGCATGTCCTGGCGGCCAGTGGTGAACTGAGCGAGCACGCGGCAGATCGCTTCGAGCGCATCAAGGGGCTGTTTCATCAGGCCATCGAGCATGCACCCCAGGTCGAGCAGGAGGCTCTTCGGGATGCCCAGGCCAGTGTGGTCAGCGAGGCGCGGGCCGGAGAGGCGGCGCGTCGTGAGGTCGAGCGCCTGATGGAGTCGCTCCCCGTCGCCGAGCAGGGCCCGGTTGAAACCTCCGACCAGGCCGCATCGGATGAGTCGAGCGTCACGCTGGACGCCGAGCCCTCGACGGCCGAGGCAGCCAGCACGGCGGCCCCGGCGCACCAGCCGGCCGGTGAGTCTGTCGCCGAGGCCCCGGCGCAAGAGCCGGCTAGTGACGCCTCTGCCGAGGCTCTGGCGCAAGAGACGGCCCGTGAGTCCGCTGCCGACGCTCCGGCGCAGGAGCCGGACAGTACGGTCATCTCCGAGGCGCCCGTGGAAAACGTCCCCGGCAAGTCGTCCACCCAGGTCAGCGAGAATTCCTCTAGTAGCATCGAGGATGGGGCCAGCAGCACCTCGCCGGCGAACCAGGACACGTCTACTGGCACCAAGGGGCCGGTCAAGCGCAAGCCTGCAAGCCGCGCTACGCCGCGTCGTCGGACGCCGCGCAAGACCCGCAAGAGCTGATCTCCCGCCTTGCGGCACCAGCGCCCCCGCCCACATCCGGCGGGGGCGCTGTCGTTGAGGAGGGCGTCTCTTCCGGCTTGGCGTGATGGTGCCCGGGGAGCTAGGTTCAAGAGGCCGCCCACCCCGTGGCGGTCGTGGCTGCCTGACGGGGGTTCCGGCGGCGACTGGCGTGAAGCCGACCGCTGGGGTAGGGTAAGCGCATTTTTCACCCGCCAGAGAGGGCGGGCCGAAACCGTCTGGCGCTAGCGTTGGAGCTGGCGCCATCAGCACAGTGGAGCACTATGGGCAAGTCACTGGTCATCGTCGAGTCGCCCGCCAAGGCCAAGACGATCAACAAGTATCTCGGCAACGACTTCATCGTGAAGTCGAGCGTGGGGCACATCCGTGACCTGCCGACCAGCGGCTCGGGCAAGGCAGCCACGGATCCCAAGGAACGTGCGCGGCAGGCCGCGGAGACCCGCAAGATGTCCGCGGAGGAGAAGGCCGAGCATCGCAAGCGCAAGGCCCAGGACCAGTTGATCCGGCGCATGGGCATCGATCCCGAGCATGGCTGGAAGGCCCATTACGAGATCCTGCCGGGCAAGGAGAAGGTGGTGGCCGAGCTCAAGAAGCTCGCCGAGAAGGCCGACGCGGTCTACCTGGCCACCGACCTTGACCGCGAGGGGGAGGCCATCGCCTGGCACCTGCGCGAGACGATCGGTGGCGACGAGACCCGCTATCGGCGGGTGGTGTTCAACGAGATCACCAAGAACGCCATCCAGGAGGCCTTCCAGGATCCCGGTAGCCTGAACATTCCGCGCGTCGAGGCACAGCAGGCGCGCCGCTTCCTCGACCGGGTGGTGGGTTTCATGCTCTCGCCGCTGCTGTGGGCAAAGGTCGCCCGTGGCCTCTCCGCCGGCCGGGTACAGTCGGTGGCCACCCGCCTGATCGTCGAGCGCGAGCGCGAGATCCACGCCTTCATCCCCGAGGAGTTCTGGGACGTCCATGCCGACCTGCGACCGGCCGGCGACGACCCGACGACGGTACGATTCGAGCTGGTGCGCCAGGACGGCAAGGCGTTCCGGCCCACCTCCGAGGCCGAGACGCTGGAGCGCATCGCTGCCCTGCGCAAGGCAAACCTGGCGATCACCGCGCGGGAAGACAAGCCCACGCGTTCCAAGCCCAACGCCCCCTTCATCACCTCGACGCTTCAGCAGGCGGCCAGTGGCCGGCTGGGATTCTCGGTGAAGAAGACCATGACCCTGGCCCAGCGCCTCTACGAGGCCGGCTACATCACCTACATGCGTACCGATTCCACCAACCTATCGAAGGATGCGGTGGAGAACGTACGCGAGTTCATCACGGACGAGTTCGGCGCCCGCTACCTGCCCGAGGCGCCCAATCGCTACTCCAGCAAGGAGGGGGCCCAGGAAGCCCACGAGGCGATCCGTCCCTCCGATGTCGCTCGCCGGGCCACCGACCTGGCCGGCATGGAGCGCGACACCGAACGTCTCTACGAGCTGATCTGGCGCCAGTTCGTGGCCTGCCAGATGACGCCCGCCGAGTACCTCTCCAGCACCCTGACCGTCGAGGTCGACGGCTTCGAGCTGCGTGCCAAGGGGCGGGTGCTGAAGTTCGACGGTTACACCCGGGTGATGAAACCGATGGGACGCAAGGAGGAGGACCAGTCACTGCCGGACCTCGCCGAGGGCACGCCCATGACCCTGGAGCGGCTCGATCCCCAGCAGCACTTCACCAAGCCGCCGGCCCGCTACACCGAGGCGAGCCTGGTCAAGGAACTGGAGAAGCGGGGCATCGGCCGTCCCTCCACCTATGCCTCGATCATCTCCACCATCCAGGATCGCGGCTACGTCAAGCTGGAGAACCGGCGCTTCTACGCCGAGAAGCTCGGCGACATCGTCACCGAGCGCCTCAAGGAGTCCTTCCCCGACCTGATGGACTACTCCTTCACCGCGCGCATGGAGGATGGCCTCGACGAGGTGGCCGAGGGGGAGCGCAACTGGCAGGCGCTGCTCGATGCCTTCTATGCCGAATTCAAGAAGGAGCTCGCCGTCGCCGAGAGCGAGGAGGGCATGCGGCCCAACCAGCCGGTGCCCACCGACATCGACTGCCCGACCTGCGGGCGCAAGATGCAGATCCGCACCGCCTCCACCGGGGTCTTCCTGGGCTGCTCCGGCTATAACCTGCCGCCCAAGGAGCGCTGCAAGACCACCATCGACCTGCTGCCCGGCGACGAGGCGGTGGCCGCCGATGCCGGCGAGGACGCCGAGACCGATGCGCTGCGGGCCAAGCATCGCTGTCCCAAGTGCGGCACCGCCATGGACAGCTACCTGATCGACGAGACCCGCAAGCTGCACATCTGCGGCAACAGCCCGGATTGCGATGGCTACGAGATCGAGAAGGGCAAGTTCCGCATCAAGGGCTATGACGGTCCGACCATCGAGTGCGACAAGTGCGGCAGCGAGATGCAGCTCAAGACCGGGCGTTTCGGCAAGTACTTCGGCTGCACCAACAGCGAGTGCAAGAACACCCGCAAGCTGCTGCGCAGCGGCGAGGTGGCGCCGCCCAAGATGGACCCCATCCCCATGCCGGAGCTCGCCTGCCAGAAGGTCGAGGACCATTATGTGTTGCGCGATGGCGCCAGCGGCCTGTTCCTGGCGGCCAGCAAGTTCCCCAAGAACCGCGAGACTCGCCCGCCGCTGGTCAAGGAGCTCAAGGCCCATGCCGAGGAGCTGCCCGAGAAGTACCGCTACCTGCTCGACGCCCCCAGCGAGGATCCGGACGGCCGTCCCGCACAGATCCGCTTCTCGCGCAAGGCCAAGGAGCAGTTCGTGATGACCGACGAGGGCGGCAAGGCCACCGGCTGGCGCGCGACCTTCGACGGCAACAAGTGGCAGGTGGAGGACAAGCGCAAGTGACCCCGAGATCGCGCACCAACCAGCTGCTCTACCAGGCGGAGCTGCTGCTCGCGTTGCCGGCCGGCGACGACGAGCATGCCGAGGCCAGGCGGATGGCCGCGGAGGAGGGCAGCCTGGCGCTGGCCGAGCTGGCGTTGCAGTCGCTGCTGCGCGAGGTCACCGAGCACGCCCACCTGGAGCACCATGACTGGCGCGAGCTGCTCGGCCCAGAGGGCGCCGGCATTGCCGAGCTGCATCGCCTGCGCGAACAGGCCATGCGTCCCGACAGTTGGCTGGCCTGGCTGATCGTCAAGCTCGAGGCCCTGCATGGCAGTGACGGCGTGGCCCGGCGGGGCACCGGTGCAGCACGGGGAGTGATCGCCGTGGGCGGCGGTGCGGCGCTGGGTGAGGAGCTGCGCGACTGTCTCGCCGAGGCCAAGGCCGAAATAGCCGCCCTGCGCGAGACCAGCGAGGAGTGGTAGCGACGATGAGCGAGGCCGCCAGGGAGCGCGTCGCCATCTTCGTCGACGTCCAGAACGTCTACTACACCACCCGTGAGGCCTTCGGCCGGCACTTCGACTACAACGCCTTCTGGGCGCGCTTCGCGGCCGGCCGCGAGGTGGTGGTGGCCAACGCCTACGCGGTGGACCGCGGCGATGCCCGGCAGCGCCAGTTCCAGGCCATCCTGCGCGGCATCGGCTTCACCGTGAAGCTCAAGCCCTTCATCCAGCGCCGTGATGGCTCGGCCAAGGGCGACTGGGACGTGGGCATTGCCCTGGATGCCATCGAGGCCGCACCGCTGGTCGACCGCGTGGTGCTGGTCTCGGGTGACGGTGACTTCGACCTGCTGGTGGAGCGGATGCGCGAGCGCCACGGGGTGGTGGTGGAGGTGGTCGGCGTGGAGCGGCTCAGCGCCGACTCGCTGATCCGCGCGGCCAGCCGATTCGTGCCCATCGAGGGGGAGCTTCTGCTCTAGGTCAGGGCTGCGCAGGTAGCAGTTCTGCGCGGAGCTGATCCGGCGGCAGGCCTGCGAGGAGGCGCTATGAATACATCCTTGTACGCTACCGACGCCATCCCTGGCGTAGGACCTCCTCTGCGGCCTGCCCCCGGCGCTCCTCGTTTCGGACAGCTGTGATAGGGCGTTTCACTAAGCTGCGTCGGGTGTGAGCGGCGACGATAACCGGTACAATCGCGACCCTTTCTCACGCACTGACCTGGACCCTTCATTGATCTCCACCGCCAATATCACCATGCAGTTCGGCGCCAAGCCGCTGTTCGAGAATGTCTCCATCAAGTTCGGCAATGGTCACCGCTACGGCCTGATCGGCGCCAACGGCTGCGGCAAGTCCACCTTCATGAAGATCCTCGGCGGTGACCTGGAGCCCTCCTCGGGGCAGGTGATGGTCGAGTCCGGGGCGAGGCTCGGCAAGCTTCGCCAGGACCAGTTCGCCTTCGAGGACGAGCGCGTCATCGACACCGTGATCATGGGCAATGCCGAGCTGTGGCAGGTGGCGGCCGAACGCGAGAGGATCTACTCGCTGCCCGAGATGAGCGAGGCGGACGGCATGGCCGTGGCCGACCTCGAGGTGCGCTTCGCCGAACTCGACGGCTATACCGCCGAGGCCCGGGCCGGGGAGCTGCTGCTGGGGCTCGGCATCCCGCTGCACCAGCACACGGGGCCCATGAGCGAGATCGCGCCGGGCTGGAAGCTGCGCGTGCTGCTCGCCCAGGCGCTGTTCGCCGACCCCGACGTGCTGCTGCTCGACGAGCCCACCAACCACCTGGACATCAACACCATCCGCTGGCTGGAGGGAATGCTCACGGCGCGCAACAGCACCATGATCATCATTTCCCACGACCGCCACTTCCTCAACAGCGTCTGCACCCACATGGCGGACCTGGACTACGGCGAGATCACGCTGTTCCCCGGCAACTACGACGACTACATGACCGCCGCCACCGCGGTCCGCGAACGCCAGCACGCCGACAACGCCAAGAAGAAGGCGCAGATCGCCGAGCTGCAGGCCTTCGTCAGCCGCTTCTCGGCCAATGCCTCGAAGGCCAAGCAGGCAACTTCCCGGGCGCGGCAGATTGACAAGATCAAGCTCGAGGACATCAAGCCCTCCAGCCGGGTCAGCCCCTTCATCCGCTTCGAGCAGGCCAGGAAGATCCACCGCAACGCGGTCAACGTCGAGGCCATCACCAAGGGGTTCGGCGAGGAGGCGCCGCTCTTCGAGCGCCTCTCGATGACCGTGGAAGCCGGCGAACGCATCGCCATCATCGGCCCCAACGGCATCGGCAAGACGACCCTGCTGCGGACCCTGGGCGGCGAACTGCATCCCGACGCCGGTGCCGTGCGCTGGACCGACAGTGCCGAGCTCGGGGTCTTCGCCCAGGACCACGCCGACGACTTCGCCAATGAGGCGACACTGTTCGAGTGGATGGCCCAATGGACAACGGGCGGCGAGCAGGAGGTTCGTGGTGCGCTGGGCAGGATGCTCTTCTCCAGCGACGACATCGGCAAGTCGGTCAAGGTGATCTCCGGCGGCGAGCAGGGCCGTATGCTGTTCGGCAAGCTGGCCCTGACCCGGCCCAACGTGCTGCTGATGGACGAGCCCACCAACCACCTGGACATGGAGGCCATCGAGGCGCTCAACCTGGCCCTGGAGAACTACCCCGGCACCCTGATTTTCGTCAGCCACGACCGCGAGTTCGTCTCCTCCCTGGCGACCCGCATCCTGGACATGAGCGAGCAGGGGATCACCGACTTCAGCGGCAGCTACGACGACTACCTGCGCAGCCAGGGGCTCTACGGCTGACACCGGGGCAGGGACGCGGTCCCTGGCCGCTAACGAAAGGCCCGGCTAGGGTAAAGGAGGCTGGCCGGCAATGGGGCGGGTCGGCCTGGCTGCAAGGACGCCCATGCCCTGGATCAAGTTCGTGCATATCATGGCACTCGCCAGCTGGTGCGGCGCACTGCTCTATCTGCCGCTGCTGCTCGCCCTGTCGGCGCGCGGTCCGGCCGCCGCGACGCCCTTCGCATCCGGTGCTCCCCCGATGCCGCGCTTCGTCTACAACAGCCTGGCCACCCCCGCGGCCCTGCTGGCCATCGCTAGCGGCACGCTGCTGTTCCTGGTGAATGGCCTGGCCGCCGGCTGGCTGGTGCTCAAGCTGCTGGCGGTCGCCGGCATGGTGATGGCGCATGGCGCCACCGGCTGGCTGGTCATGCGCCTCGAGCAGGGCACCTCGCATGGCGTTGCCCCCGGGGCCATGGCGGCCCTGGGGCTGGCCGCGGTCAGCATGCTGGCGGTGGTCGCCCTGGTGCTGGCCAAGCCTGTGTTCTAGCCGAATGCGCACGGGGAGGAAGCGGATGCCGAACCGCCAGCACTCAGTCGTCGAGGTCCACGCCCACCGCGTGTTCGTAGACGAGCTGTCCACCCAGCCAGCCAGCCAGGACGATCAGGGCCGCCGTGGTCAGCGAGAGCGTGAGGCCCCAGGGCAGCAGGGCCTGGTCGAGGAAGCGCCACAGCCAGTTGAGCGACGCCATGGAGAGCATCACCACGGCGACGATGGCGTGGCTCCAGGCGGTGACCAGCCGACGGATCTGCTTGACCGTGACCAGATCGATGATCCCGGCGAGACTCGCCACCCAGCCGCCGAAGGCGCCCACACCGGCCAGCCACAGCGAGGCCCGTGCCCAGAAGGGATCGCCACTGTAGAGGTAGCCGAGATCGCTGGCCACCAGCGCCATCAGGGCCGCCACGGGGAAATGGATCATCACCGGGTGCAGCGGGTGGCCGGCCAGGGCCGCGCGGCTGTGGATCGAGGCGCGGGTCAATCCGAGCTTCGCTCTGGGCATGGTACCTTCCTCGTTGGTCGTGGAACCCTGCCTGGCATTGAAGGCCGCCGCCGCATGGGGGTCAAGCCGGCGGTGCTGCTCTCTTTGCTGCTGGCCGGGTGCACGGGGGAGCATTCCATCCTCGACCCCGCGGGGCCGGCGGCGCGCGACGTGGCCTGGCTGTGGTGGGGCATGCTGTCGGCCTTCTCCCTGGTGTTCCTGGCCGTGGTGGGGACGTGGCTCGCCGCCTTCCGCCGTCGCGAGCACCCCGAGCGGTCGCCGTCGGAGGAGCGCCGGCTGGCGCTGCGCTGGATCCTCGGTGGGGGCATCCTGCTGCCCGGGGTGACGATCCTGCTGCTGCTCGCCTTCGGCGTACCGGCCGGGCAGCGCCTGCTGCCCCTGCCGCTGCCCGGCGGTGAATCCCCCCGAACGATCGAGGTGGTCGGCCATCAGTGGTGGTGGGAGGTTCGCTACCCCGACGAGGCCGGCGAGGTGGTGACGGCCAACCAGCTGGCGATGCCCGCCGGCGAGCCGGTGGACTTCCACGTCACCGGTGGCGACGTGATCCACGCCTTCTGGGTGCCGCGCCTGGGCGGCAAGATCGACATGCTGCCGGGGCGGGTCAACCGCATTCGGCTGGAGGCCGACGACCCCGGCGTGTTCGGCGCCCAGTGCGCCGAGTTCTGCGGGGCTCAGCATGCCCGCATGCATCTCCACGTGGAGGCCATGGCGCCGGAGGAATTCGAGGCCTGGCTGGCCGCGCGTCGCTCGCCGCCCGCCCAGGCCGAGGGCCATGACGCCGCCCGGGAGACCTTCGTCGAGCACTGTGCCCGCTGTCACCGGGTCGAGGGGCTCTCCGACGGTCGCGAAGGGCCGGATCTTTCCGATATCGGCAGCCGCGCCACCCTGGGAGCCGGGGTCATGGCCATGGAGGAGGGCGCCATCGCCCGTTGGCTTGCCGAGCACCAGCGACTCAAGCCCGGCAACCACATGCCCGCCCATGACCAACTCGACACCGAGGCCCTCGAGGCGATCGGTGCCTGGCTGGAGACCCTGCGCCCATGAGCGAGACGCTTCCCGACACCTCCCCCGAGGCCCAGCGGCTGCACCGCGAGCTCGAGGCGGTATGGGGCAATCCCACCGGCTGGCGTGCCCTGACGGTGGTCAACCACAGCACCCTGGGGCTGCGCTTCATGGCCACGGGCCTGGTCTTCTTCCTGCTCGGCGGGGTGCTGGCGATGCTGGTGCGCGCCCAGCTGGCGCTGCCCGACCACGACTTCATGTCACCCGAGATCTACAGCCAGGTCACCACCATGCACGGCACGGTGATGATGTTCCTGTTCGCCATTCCCATGCTGGAGGGGCTGGCGATCTACCTGATTCCCAAGATGATCGGCGCCCGGGACCTGGTCTGCCCGCGGCTCACCGCCTTCGGCTACTGGTGCTACCTGTTCGGGGGCATCATCCTGTTCGCCAGCCTGCTGCTGGAGATGGCGCCGGACAGCGGCTGGTTCATGTACACCCCCTTGAGCAGCGGTGAGTTCTCGCCGGGCCTGGGGTCGGACTTCTGGCTGCTGGGCATCACCTTCGTCGAGATCTCGGCGCTGTCGGCGGGCGTCGAGCTCACGGTGTCGATCCTGCGTACCCGGTCGCCCGGCATGGCGCTGCACCGGATGCCGCTGTTCGCCTGGTACATCCTGGCCATGGCCCTGATGATCGTGGTGGGCTTCCCGCCGCTGATCCTCGGCAGTGTCCTGCTGGAACTGGAGCGCGCCGCGGGCATGCCGTTCTTCGCGGTGGAGGGCGGCGGTGACCCGGTCCTCTGGCAGCACCTGTTCTGGCTGTTCGGTCACCCCGAGGTCTACATCATCTTCCTGCCCGCGGCGGGTATCGTCTCGACCCTGATCCCGGTGTTCGCCGGACGTCCCATCGTCGGCTACGGCTGGGTGGTGGCGGCGATCCTCATCACCGGCTTCATCAGCTTCGGGCTCTGGGTCCACCACATGTTCACCGTGGGCATTCCTCAGCTGGCCCAGGCCTTCTTCTCGGCGGCCAGCATGCTGGTGGCGGTGCCCACCGCCATCCAGGTGTTCGTATGGATGGCCACGCTGTGGCTGGGGCGGCCGCGCATGACCCTGCCGATGCTGTGGATCCTGGGCTTTCTGGTCATCTTCGTCTGCGGCGGCCTCACCGGGGTCATGCTGGCGCTGGTCCCCTTCAACTGGCAGGTCCATGACACCCACTTCGTGGTGGCCCATCTGCATTACGTGCTGGTGGGGGGCATGCTCTTCCCGCTGCTGGCGGGGCTCTACTACTGGCTGCCGCTGGTCTCCGGCCGCCTGCCTTCCGAGCGGCTGGGGCGCCTCGGCTTCTGGTTGACCTTTCTCGGCTTCAACCTGACCTTCCTGATCATGCACGTCACGGGACTGCTCGGCATGCCACGCCGGGTCTACACCTATGACGCCGGTCTGGGCTGGGAGCCCTACAACCTGGTCTCCTCGGTGGGCGGCTTCATGATGGCAGCGGGCATCGCCACGGTGCTGCTCGACCTGGCCCTGCACGCCCGCTTCGGACGACCGTCGCCGCGCAACCCCTGGGGCGCCGACACCCTGGAATGGAGCCTGGCGATGCCGCCGGCCTCCTATAACTTCGCCAGCCTGCCGCGCGTCGAGACCCGCCATCCGCTGTGGGACAACCCCCGGCTCGGCGCGGAGATCGCCCGCGGCGAGCATGCCCTGGCGGGTAGCACCCACGGTCGCCGCGAGCTGATCGGCAGCGAGGCGCTGACCGGGCGGGTGCGCGACATCATCCACCTGCCCACCAGCAGCTGGTGGCCGCTGGCCGCCGCCCTGATGCTGGCGGTGGTCTGCATCAGCCTGTTGATGCGGCTCTATCCGCTGGCCCTCGCCGCCTTTATGGCGGCCGGCGTGCTGCTGCTGCGCTGGTCCTGGGAGAACGGAGGCCACCCGCTGGCGGCGCCCCTGGGACACGACGAGCCCGTGGACCCGCCGCTGCATTCGCGCACCCAGGATGGGCCGGGCCGCTGGACCATGGGGGTGGCGCTGCTCGCCGATGGCGCCTTCTTCCTCTCGCTGCTGTTCGGCTGGTTCTATCTCTGGGCCGTCTCGCCCCGTTGGCAGATGCCGGCGTCGTCTCCGCTCTCCCTGGCCCTGTTGCTGGGCGCCGGCACTTTGTTGCTCGTGGCGGTGGGCTGGCTGGAGCGCCGGCTGCGAGCCCTGGACGCCGGTGAGGACGCGGGACTCGCGGCCGCCCTCTACGGCATCGCCGCCCTGGGCGGCCTGCACCTGCTGCTGGCGGTGGTGATGCTGTGGCAGGCAGGGCTCGCCCCCACCGCCAGTGCCCATGATGCGGTGCTGCTGGTGGGCCTGCTCTATGTGCTGCTTCACGGCGGGCTGGTCTCCCTGCTCACCGTCCTCCAGGCACGTCGCGCCACGCTGGGCTATGTCAGCGCCCGGCTGCCCCTCGAGCCGCGGGTGGTGGCACTGCTTTGGCGCTACCAGCTGGGCAGCTACTGGATCCTGGCGGCCGCCACCGGCCTGCTGCCACGCGTGATCGGAGGGGGCCCATGACCGCTCACACTGCCTGGCGTAACCCTGGCCACCCCGTGCAGTTGCTGTTGGGGCTGCCGATCTGGAGCCTGTGGTTCGTGGCGCTCTATGGGGGGCTCTCGATAGCCTGCGCCGTGGCGCCTCCTGCTCCTGGGCAGGGCGCGCTGACAGCGCTCAATCTGTGGCTGGGCCTTTTCACCCTGGCGACACTGGGGGCGCTGCTGTGGCTGGCCCGTTGCTGCCTGTCGGCGGTGCGCCGAGAGCCGGTCAGGGCCGCGCGTTTCATCGCTGCCGTGGCGGCCGGCTTGCATCTCTTTGCGGCCGGCGGGGTGGCCTTCGTGGGGCTGCCGCTGGTCGCGCTGCCTCCCTGCCTCTGACGGCCTGGGGGACGGCATGGTGCTCTCCACCGATTTCTCTAGCGACGCGGATATGGGTCACCCGCAGACCGATGTCCCGAGCGAGGCGGAGGCGCTCTTCTCCCTGGAAGGCATGTGGTGTACCGGCTGCGCCCTGGCCATCGAGCATCGCCTGGGTCGCCTGTCTGGCATGGCCCGGGTCGGGATCGACTATGCCACCGCTACCCTGTTGGTGAGGGGGCGGCCCGACATCATCCGCCGTGAGGCGCTGGACCCCGAGGTCGCGCGGCTGGGCTATCGCCTGAGGAGCCTGGAGTCGGCACCCGACGCCGAGGCGCGACTCGACGCCGAGAGTCGGCACCTGGTCGGGCGGCTGGCAGTGGCGGCGCTGTTCGGCATGTGGACCCTGCTGGCATCGCTGTTGATCTATGCCGGCGCCATGCCGGAGCCACACCTCGCGCGGGTGCTGGCCTGGGTATCGGGCGCCATGGCCCTCCCGGTAGTGCTCTACGCCGGGATGCCTTTCTATCGGGCCGCCTGGCGGACCCTGTGGGCCGGGCGCCCCGGCATGGATGCGCTGGTGTCGCTGGGGGTAGCCGCTGCCATGGCGATCTCGTTGTGGCTGCTGTGGCGAGGTCGCGTGGAGGTCTACTTCGATACCGCCGTGATGCTGATCATGCTGCTGCTGGTGGGGCGCTGGGTCGAGACCCTGGCACGCTATCGTGGACTGCGCGCGCTGGAAGGGCTGGTGACGGCGTCGGACGAGGTCGCGGTGCAGCGCGAGGAGGGCGAGGTGCGCGTCCCCCTGACCGAGGTGGCCCTGGGCGAGCGAGTCCGCGTGGCCGCAGGCGAGACGGTACCCCTGGATGGCGCGCTGCTCGATTGCGGTGCCTGGCTCGACCTCTCGCCGCTCACCGGCGAGAGCCGGCCGCGTCGGCTGACCCGCGGGGATCCGGTGGTCGCCGGCAGTCGCAATCGCGACGAAGACCTGACCCTGGTGGTCACTGCCCGGGCCGGGGAGTGTCGCATGGATCGCCTCTATCGCGAGATGCAGCGCCTGCAGGCCACCAAGGGGCGCCTGCGTCTCGTCGCCGAGCGGTTTGCCGCCTGGCTCTCGCCGCTCGCCCTGGGGCTCTCGCTGCTTACCCTGGCGGGATTGCTGCTGCTGGGTGTAACGCTGGAGGAGAGCCTGGTACGGGCGTTGTCGGTGCTGGTGGTGGCCTGTCCCTGTGCCGTGGGGCTGGCCGTGCCCCTGGCCAGCCTGGCCGGCAGCGCCCGGGCCCTGGATCAGGGTGTGGTGTTCCGCGACCCAGGCGCGATGGAGCAGGCCGGCAAGGTGCGCGCGGTCGCCTTCGACAAGACCGGCACCCTGACCCTGGGCGAGCTCTCGGTGACTTCCCTGCAGCCCGCGGCGGGCGTGACACGTCAGGAGCTGCTGCGCCTGGCCGCGCGGGTGGAGTGGGGCAGTGAGCATCCGCTGGGGCAGGCCATTCGTCGCCATGCCCTGGCCGCAGGGCTGCTGGAGGGAGAGGCGCCCTGGCGGGTCGAGGAGCACCCCGGCGGTGGGCGCATCGCCTGGCTGGAGCCCCCGATGCGGGGCGGGGAGGGCGATACTCTGCGTATCGGTTCACCGGCATGGCTGGCCTCGGAGGGCGTAATACTCCCCAGGGAGGCCGCGGAGGAGCCGGCCGACACCCGGGTCGACCTGGCGCGTGGCCGGTGCTGGCTCGGCAGCCTCTGGCTGGCCGATGCCCCGGACCCGGCGGCCGCGCCGCTGCTCGCCTTCCTGACACGCGAGGGGCTCGCCGTGGCCTTGATCAGCGGGGATCGTACCTCGCCGGTGCAGCGGCTGGGCGACGCGCTGGGACTGGCTCGCTCGGCCTGCTTTGCCGGGCGACCCCCCGAGCAGAAGCTTGCCCTGGTGAATGCATTGCCGCGACCCTCGCTCTATGTGGGAGACGGCATCAACGATGCCCCGGCCCTGGCCGCCGCCAGCCTGGGGGTAGCGGCGCTCGGGGCCAGTACGGCGGCCCGGGATGCGGCGGCCATCCAGTTGCTGCGACCGGGGCCGGGCGGGGTGCGCGACGCCATCGAGGTCGCCCGCAGGACCCGGCGGGTGATGGGCCAGAACCTCTGGCTTTCGGCGCTCTACAACGGCGCGGCGTTACCCCTGGTGGTGTGGATGGCGGTTCCCCCCCAAGTGGCGGTCGTGGCCATGGCATTGAGCTCGCTCAGCGTGGTCGGCAACAGTGCCAGGCTGCTCGTCGCGCCAGGGACAGGCCGATAGAAGCCGCGGTGCCCGTGATGAGGCGAGTCGGGCGACCGCTGGGGTCTGCTCCGGCATTGATATGCATCAAGCGTGATGGATGCGGCTTGGCTAGGATGAAGGCATGGACTATCCGCCCGTGTCAGGGCATCAGTAGGAGGAGTCGCAATGCGCTTTCATCAGGTCAAGGAACTGGTCGCCTGGGCGGCCGACTACCACCGGGGACTCGCCGAGCAGTATGACCAGCTGGCCGCCGGTGACGTGAACGATCGGGTACGCATGGCGCTGGAGTACCTGGCCGAACACGAGCGGAAGATGCAGATCGAGCTGGCCAACTACCTCGAGGAAGAGAGCGACCATCGCAAGGTGCTCGAGACCTGGTTCGACGACCCCGCCGACTTTCCCCATGCCCCCACGCTCGATCGCCTCACCGAGTGCATGTCGTGCGACAGCGTGCAAGACGTGCTGTCCACGGCGCTGACCATGCACAGGACGCTTCAGGACCTGTATGCTCATCGTGTCGAGCGGGCATCCGTGGAGGCCGAACGCGAGTTCTTCGCGTCGCTCTCCAGCGGTCACGAGGCCGAGGTTCGCCGCCTTGCCCGCGACATGCAACGACTCGAGGACTACTGAGGAGAAAGCGATGTCGGATCAGATCCTGTCACTCAAGCTGCTGGGCTACTGGACGGACAAGCAGCTTGGCGAGATTCCTGACGTATCGGGGATCTTCTGTGTCTATGCCGGCACGGCCGCAGACGATGGCGAGCCCGGCATCGAGCGGTTGCTCTATATCGGTGAATCCGGTGACGTGCGCCAACGCATTCGCCATCACGAGTTGCGTGATGAGTGGGCCAGCCGACTGGAACCCGGCGAGGTCCTCTGTTACAGCGTGGCGGCGGCGACCTATGTCTATCGCGAGCGGCTCGAGGCAGCCCTGGTGCATGTCCACAAGCCGCCGGTCAACCGTGACTACATCGAGCGCTTTCCCTTCGACAGGACCGAGATGCACCTGCGCGGTCGAACCGACAAGCTGATGTCCCAGTTCATCGTCGAGCGTCAAGACTGATGGCGGAAGAACGCCAGCCGGCGGGGCGTCGGCTCCTGCCGCGCCTCGAGGCCCTGTTTGCCGACCCCCCGGGGCCTGACGATGACACCCTGATGGCCCACGTGCTGCTCGAGGATGCCATTCGCGCGCGGGCCAGCGACATCCACCTCGATCCTTCCCGTGAGCGATGGCGCATTCGCCTGCGCATCGACGGTCGGGTCATCGACGCCCTGGACCTCGAGGTCGGCGATGGACTCCAACTGGCCAACCAGTTCAAGGTGCTCGCCCGGCTCGACCCCATGCCCTCGCGGGTCGCCAGCGAAGGCAGCTTCAGTTGGCCCCCCGGCGAAGAGGGCGTGGAAGAGACCTTCCTGCGGGTCACCGCCGTGAACTGTGTCGGCGGGGAGAAGCTGGCCATCCGCTTTCTCGCACCTCCCCGGACCTTCCACGATACCCTCTCGCTGGGGATCGGCGAGCAGGGGGCGCGAGGGATTCGTCGCTGGATGGACGCGACCGGTGGCATGCTGCTGGTGGCGGGCCCCACCGGCGCCGGCAAGACCACTACTCTCTATACCCTGCTGAACCAGCTGCGCCTCACCGACAGTCACGTGGTGACGCTCGAGGATCCGGTGGAGTACGCCATCCCCGGCATCAACCAGATCCAGGTGGACGCCGAGAACGGGCTCGACTTCGCCACCGGCACTCGCTCCATGCTGCGCCTGGACCCGGACTACGTGCTGATCGGCGAGATACGTGACCCGGGCTCCGCCGCGGCGGCCGTCAGCGTGGCCGGAAGCGGCAGGTCACTGATGGGGACACTGCACAGTCGCGATGCCGTGGGGGCTGTCTCCACGTTGCGACATCTCGGGTTGGAAGATGCCGAGATCAGCGCCAGCCTTGGCCTGGTGATCGCTCAGCGTCTGGTGCGTCGGCTCTGCGAGCAGTGTCGTGAACAGCGACCAACGCCGTCCCAGGATGTCCAGTGGCTCGAGGCGGTGGGGCTCGAGGTGCCAGAGCATGCGTGGGCGCCGGTGGGCTGTGAGCACTGTGACGGCCTGGGCTACCGGGAGCGTACCGGGGTATTCGAGATCTGGCAGCCTACCCCCGAGGATCATGCCCTGTTGCTACGCCATGCCGATGACGCCGTTTTGCGACGCAGCCTGCTGGAACGGGGCGAGACCCTGATGTTTGCCGACGGCCTGGCCAAGGCCGCCGCCGGCATCACCACCCTGCGCGAGGTCTTCCGGATGGGCGCCATCCTGCCCGCCTGACGAGCCCGGCGGGACCTTGCATGTTGTTCTCTCCACCCCTCCTGACAGTCGGGAGGCAATGCGGTATAACGGCGGTCAGTGCTATGCCTTTCATTTCCTGCTTGCTCCAGAGGCGTCATCGATGAAGCACCTCTCCCGTCGCCGCTTCGGCCTGCTGGCGCTGAGTTCGCCCCTGCTGCTGCTGGCGCCTCACGCCTCTGCCAACCTGATGGACAGCCTGCTGTCCCGGGCCATCGTCCCCCGCCATGACAGCGAGCTGTGGGTGCTGGTCGAGGACCGCGAGGCGGCGCTTAACGTCTACCGCGGCAATCGGCTTCTCGAGCGCTTCGAGCCAATCTCGCTGGGACGCGGGGGGGCCAGGCCGCAACGCCAGCGGGGCGATCGGGCCACGCCGCTCGGCGAGTTCCGGGTCAACCGCTTCAACCGCCGCAGCAAGTTTCATATCTTCATCGGACTCGATTACCCCACGCCCACCCACGCCCGCATGGCGCTGGAGGCCGGGGTATACAGCCAGCAGGACTATGACCACTACTTCTCCTACTACCGTCGACACGGCTACCCTCCCCAGGATACGGTGCTCGGTGGCTTCATCGGCATCCATGGCGTCGGTGAGGGGGATCCCGACATCCACCAGCGGTTCCACTGGACCGATGGCTGTGTGGCCGTGACCGACCCGCAGGTCGAGCGTCTGTCGTCATTGATCGACATTGGCACACGCGTCGTGATCCGCTAGGCTTTACATGCGCAAGGGACGTTCTAAGCTATGGACAAGCGCCGTTGCATATTATAAAACAGCGTTTGACTCCTGTGCTTCGCAGCAGAAGTCGCTGCAAGAAGGCCTGCTTCCGCAGGAAGCCTGATTTTCAGGCAACACCAACGCAGTACCCAAGGAAGACTCAAGGAGAACACCATGACTCTGAAGACTACCCTGAAGCTGACCGCCGCTGCTGCATCTCTGGCCATCCTGGCCGGTTGTGCCTCCAACAGCGCCCTGGAAGAAGTCCGTCAGACCGCCGAGTCTGCCCAGGCCGACGCTGCCGAAGCACGTAGCATTGCGACCCAGGCGCAGAACACTGCCAACCAGGCTCAGCGCGACGCTCAAGCGGCCCTGCAGATGTCCGAGCAGAACCGCGAAGAGATGAACCGCATGTTCGAGCGTTCCATGCAGAAGTGATGGTTCTCGACCGCCCGACAGGGCGGTAGTGGAACTTTCAAGACAGGGGCCTCGCCGTAATCGGCGAGGCCCCTGTCGTTTGGTGGACGCTTGCTGCGCGATCAGGCCAGCAGAGGCTTAGCCTTCCTCGGCCTGGCGCTCTCGCGAGCCGCTGTCGGCGGCGATCAGCTCCAGGCGGTCCCAGAGCGTTTCGGGGGCGGGAGGGACCTCCAGGGCCACGGGCATCCCCCGCGGTACTTCCACGACCTCGCGAAGACGGGCGTAGTTCACCGGGTAGTCGAGCCCGTCGGTCGCCGTGTCCACCTGGTCGAGGGCATCGGTGATGCGCTGGATGGTGGTGCCGTCCTTTTCGTCCAGGTAGGGATAGGCCTGGACGTGCAAGGTGCCGTCGGCCCAGCCGAGCTTGAGCGTCTCGTTGATCAGCTTGACCTGGGTGCCGATGGGCAGGCGCGGGAAGAGGGCCTCGATGTCCTCGGGCAGCATGCGGATGCAGCCGTGGGTCACGCGCATGCCGACGCCCTCGGGGCGGTTGGTGCCATGGATCAGGTAGCCGGGGATGCCCAGGCGCATCTTGCGCGTGCCCATCGGGTTGTCGGGGCCCGGTGGCACCACGCTGGGGAGTGGGTCGCCGGCCTCGGCATGCTCGCGGCGGATCGACGCCGGCGGGTACCAGGCGGGGTCCTTGACCTTCTCGGTGATGCGCGTGGTGCCCAGCGGCGTCTTCCAGTCCATGCGCCCGACGGCGATGGGGTAGGTCTCGACGCGTGGCGCCTCGGTCTCATCGGCCGGGGGGTAATAATAGAGACGCATCTCCGCCACGTTGACCACCAGACCCTCGCGGGGCCCGTCGGGAAGGATGAAGCGGCCGGGAATCACCACCTCGGTGCCCTCGAAGGGGGCCCAGATGCTGACCTCCGGGTTGGCGCGCACCATCTCCTCGTAGCCGATGCCATGCTCGTGGCCGATATCGATCAGGGTGTCGCCGCTCTCGGCGATGACGGTATAGACCTCGCCGACCAGGTCCCCCTCCTCGGGCAGGGGGTAGTAGCCGCGGGGCCACGCCTCGGTGCTGGCCTGGAGTGGCGTGGTCAGCACAGCGCAGAGGCCCAGCGCCGTGGCGAATCGGGCGGCGCGCCCGAGCGGGGAAGAGTGCTTCATCGACGTCATGTTCTCGTGGTTGCCGTTGGTCAGGGGCTGCGAGGGGCCCGTCCTGGGCGTCTTGACCTAATAGTATCGCCCGGACGGGCGGTAATCCGCCAGCCGGGCGAGGCGCAAGGGCCAAGGAGAAAGAGGCAAGGAAGAGGTGATCTGCTCGCCTCGGCCCTCGGTCCTGATGCCCGTCACGCCGCCTCGGCCTTTCGGTTGAGCGTGTCGAGGAGCTGTTCAGTCGCCTGGAAGCGGGCATCCGCCTTCTCCATCGCCGCCTCGAACCGCAGCGTGTCGGCACCGTCCAGGCGATAGCGGTCCGGCGCCCGCTGGATCAGCTCCACCAGCACCAGGGGGTCGACGGGGGTCTGGCTGCCGAAGATCACCCGGCCCTTCTCGGGGCCGGCCTCCAGGCGGGTGATGCCCAGGCGCTCGGCACGCTGGCGCAGCCGGGTCTGGCGCAACAGGGTCTTGACCGGGTCCGGCAGCAGGCCGAAGCGGTCGATCATCTCCACCCTGAGCTCATCGAGCTCGGCCTCGTCGGCGGCGCTGGCGATGCGCTTGTACATCACCAGGCGCTGCTGGACGTCGTGGAGGTAGTCATCGGGGATCAATGCCGGCAGGTTGAGGCTGACCTCGACACCCTGATCCAGCGGGGCTTCGATATTCGGCGTTCGGCCCTCGCGGATCGCCGTCACGGCGCGGTCGAGCATCTGCATGTAGAGGCCGTAACCGATGGCCTCCATCTGGCCGCTCTGCTCCTCGCCAAGCAGCTCGCCCGCGCCGCGGATCTCCATGTCGTGGCTGGCCAGGGTGAAGCCGGCGCCCAGGTCCTCGGCGCCGGCGATGGCCTCCAGGCGCTTGACGGCATCCTTGCTCATCACCCGGGGCGGCGGGGCGAGCAGATAGGCGTAGGCCTGGTGGTGGCTGCGCCCGACGCGGCCGCGCAGCTGGTGGAGCTGGGCGAGGCCGAACTTGTCGGCGCGCTCGATGACGATGGTGTTGGCGCTGGGTACATCGATGCCGGTCTCGATGATGGTCGAGCAGACCAGCACGTTGAAGCGCTTGTGGTAGAAGTCGGACATTACCCGCTCCAGCGAGCGCTCCGGCAACTGGCCGTGGGCGACGCCGACCCGGGCATCGGGCACCAGCTCGCGCACCTTCTCGGCGGCGGTCTCGATGGTCTTGACCTCGTTGTGGAGGAAGTAGACCTGGCCGCCGCGCAGGATCTCGCGAAGGATCGCTTCCTTGATCACCGCCTCGTCACGCTGCTGGACGAAGGTCTTCACCGACAGGCGCCGGGCCGGGGGGGTGGCGATGATCGACAGGTCGCGAATCCCGCTCATCGCCATGTTCAGCGTGCGCGGGATCGGGGTGGCGGTCATGGTCAGGATGTCCACCTCGGCCCGCAGGCTCTTGAGACGCTCCTTCTGGGCCACCCCGAAGCGATGCTCCTCGTCGATGATCAGTAGCCCCATATGGGGAAGCTTGGTGCTCTTCGACAGCAGCTTGTGGGTACCGATGACGATGTCCGCCTGGCCCGCTTCGATACGCTTGAGGGACGCGGCCTGCCCCTTGCCCGCGGTGAAGCGCGAGATCAGCTCGATGTTCACGGCGGTGTCGGCGAAGCGGTCGCGGAAGTTCTCGTAGTGCTGTCGGGCGAGCAGGGTGGTGGGCACCAGCACCACCACCTGGCGGCCGGAGTGGACGGCCAGGAAGGCCGCCCGCATGGCGACTTCCGTCTTGCCGAAGCCGACGTCGCCGCAGACGACCCGGTCCATGGGGCGCGGCGCGGTCATGTCTCCGATCACGGCCTGGATGGCCGCGCGCTGGTCGGGGGTCTCCTCGAACGGGAAACTGGCCGCGAAGCGGGCGTACTCCGCGTCGGGCGGTGCGCAGGCGAAGCCCTCCCGGGCCTCGCGACGGGCGTAGATATCGAGCAACTCGGCGGCGGTGTCGCGGATCTTCTCGGCGGCGCGCCGTCTTGCCTTCTCCCACTGGTCGGAGCCCAGCCGATGCAGCGGCGCCAACTCGTCGTCGGCGCCGGCGTAGCGCGATATCAGGTGCAGGCTGTCCACCGGCACATAGAGGCGCGCCCCGTCGGCATACTCCAGGGTCACGAACTCGGCGGCCTGCCCGCCGGCCTCGATCGTCTCGAGCCCCTTGTAACGGCCCACGCCATGGGCCTGGTGGACCACCGGCGCGCCGGGTCGCAGCTCCGAGAGGTGGCGGATCGCCATCTCGTTGTCATCGGTGGCCCGCTCGCGGCGGCGGCTCTGGCGGACCACCTCGCCGAACAGCTCGGTCTCGCTGATCACGGCCAGATCCGGATCGGTCAGCCACAGGCCGGCATCGATCTCGCCCTCGGTAATCGCCAGGCGTGTGTCGCAGGCCAGGAAGGCGGGGAAGTCCTCGACGTGACGCAGCGCGAGACGGAGTGGCCCCAGGGTCTCCTCCAGGGCCTCGCGGCGGCCTCGCGACTCGGCGACGAACAGCACCCGGGTGGCCGGGTGGTCGGCGAGGAAGCCCTCCAGGTCGGCCAGCGGCTGCTTCGCCCGGGCATTCACCGTCACCATCGGCGGGGTCCGCGTGGCAGGCGCCAGGGCATGCCGGTGGTCGGCCTCGCCGGTCAGGGCCACCCGGGGGTGGCGCTTGATGGCACCGAACGCCTCGGGTACGGGCACGAAGGCGCGGTGGGGCGGCAGCAGCGGGCGTGTGGGGTCGACCCCGAGGTTCTCGAAGCGGCTCTCGATGGCCGCCCAGTGATGCTCTGCGGCCTCGAACACCCCGGGCAGCATGGCCACTCGCGTGCCCTCGGCCAGGTGCTCGAAGAGCGTGGCGGTCTCCTCGAAGAACAGCGGCAGGTACTGCTCGAGCCCGGGGGAGGGGATGCCCTTGAGGGCATCCACATAGAGCGGGCACTGGCGCGGGTCGACGTCGAACAGCGTCTCGAAGCCCTCGCGGAAGCAGGCGATGGCGCTGCGTGACAGCGAGTATTCGTGGGCGGGCAGCAGCTCGACCCGCTCGATCCTGTCCCGGCTGCGCTGGGTGTCCGGGTCGAAGTGGCGCAGGGTGTCGATCTCGTCGTCGAACAGGTCGATGCGCAGCGGTGCCTCGGCGCCCATGGGAAAGAGGTCGATCAGGGCCCCGCGCAGGGCGTACTCGCCGGGCTCATAGACCGTCTCCACGGCCCGGTACCCGGCCCGTGACAGGGCGTCGCGGAATCCCTCGCGGTCCAGGGTCTGGCCGGTTTCCAGCGTCATCACGCGCCCGGCGATGTACTCCACCGGCGGCAAGCGTTGCATCAGCGTATTCATGGCCGCCAGCACGATGCCGTGCTCGCCGTCCTGCAGGCGGCGCAGGGTGCGCAGCCGCTCCGAGACGATATCCTGGTGTGGCGAGAAGCTGTCGTAGGGCAGCGTCTCCCAGTCGGGGAAGGGCAGCACCGGCAGGTGGCCATAGAAGCCCAGGTCACTCTCCAGGCGCTGCGCCGTGGCGGTATCCGGGGTGATCACCAGCAACGGGGCATCCTCGGCCAGGTGGGCCAGGGCCAGGGCGGTGGCGCTGCCCGGCGGCGTCTGCCAGTAGAGAATGTCGCGCAGCCCCTGGGGGCGAGGCGGGTCAAGCGGCGAGAAGTTCGGCATGCTATCGGTTACCCAACCGTGGTCGTGAGCGGCGTGCAGAGGTGGGGGCATGATACCAGCCTCACGCCCGGCCTGTAGTCAGCAGGGGATTTCTGTAAAACGCCTACAGCGGGTGCGACCATCCTGCGATTGCCCCGACAGGTGCCGCCCCGGATAATGCACCGGTATCTTTACCCCACTGTTCTCACCAAGGAGAGGTTACCCGTGAGTCAGCAATCCCTCGATACCGTCTTCCAGGAATGGCACGACAACCAGGCGATCGCCGAGCAGATGATCCCGATGATCGGCAGCCTCTACCGCCACAACAACGTGGTGGTGACCATGTTCGGGCGGTCGCTGTTCAACCGCAGCGTGATCCGCATCCTCAAGGATCACCGCTATGTGCGCAAGATCGAGGGGACCGAGCTCTCCGTGCAGGACACCTTCCCGCTGGTCAAGGCATTGACCGAGCTCAACCTGGGGCCGGCCCATGTCGACGTGGGCAAGCTCGGCGTGGCCTACAAGGCGCACGGCGGCGACCCGGTGGCCTTCCTGCGTGACGAGCTGGCCGAGATCGTCGATGGCCACGATCCCGCCGGCAACAACGGGCAGCCCAAGGACGTCGTGCTCTACGGTTTCGGCCGCATCGGGCGGATACTGGCGCGCGTGCTGGTCGAGAAGGCCGGTGGCGGCAATCTGCTTCGCCTGCGTGCCATCGTGGTGCGCGGCCGCGGTGACATCGCCAAGGACCTGGAGAAGCGGGCCAGCCTGCTGCGCCGCGATTCGGTGCATGGCCCCTTCAACGGCACCATCAGCGTGGATGCCGAAGCGCGTACCATCACCGCCAACGGCAATGTCATCCGGGTGATCTACGCCGATTCGCCCGCCGAGATCGACTATACCGAGTACGGCATCGACAACGCCGTGGTGGTCGACAACACCGGCATCTGGCGCGACGAGGCGGGCCTTGGCCAGCATATCCAGTGCAAGGGCGTGGCCAAGGCGATCCTGACCGCCCCGGGCAAGGGCGACGTCGCCAACATCGTCTACGGCATCAATCACCAGGACATCGGCGAGCAGGATCGCATCCTCTCCGCGGCCTCGTGCACCACCAACGCCATCGTGCCGGTGCTCAAGGTGCTCAACGACGAGTTCGGCGTCGAGCACGGCCACGTGGAGACCGTGCACTCCTACACCAACGACCAGAACCTGATCGACAACTACCACAAGGGCGATCGTCGCGGCCGCAGCGCTCCGCTCAACATGGTGCTGACCGAGACCGGCGCCGCCAAGGCGGTGGCCAAGGCCCTGCCGGAGTTTGCCGGCAAGCTGACCGGCAATGCCATCCGGGTGCCGACGCCCAACGTTTCCATGGCGATCCTCAACCTGCGCCTGGAGAGGGAGACCGACGCCGAGGCGCTCAACGACTTCCTGCGCCGGATGTCGCTCGACTCGCCCTACCAGAAGCAGATCGACTTCGTCGACTCGCCCGAGGTGGTCTCCACCGACTTCGTCGGCAACCGCCACGCTGGCATCGTCGACGCCAAGGCGACCATCGCCAACGGCAAGAATGCCGTGGTCTACGTCTGGTACGACAACGAGTTCGGCTACAGCTGCCAGGTGATCCGCATCCTGCAGCACGTCTCCAACGTGCACTTCCTCAAGCTGCCGCGTGCCAAGGACTGAAGGGCAGCGCCAAGCGGCCAAGCGCCGAGCCGGCAAGCTGACCCGTGACGGGCGGGGGCGTTGAAGAGATAGATCAGGAACCCCCACGGAGCGACTCCGATGGGGGTTCTTGCTTTTGCTGATGCAGGCGGCACAACCTCGCTTGGCAGCTTGGCAGCTTGGCAGCTTGGCAGCTTGGCAGCTCGGCGCTCGGCGCTCGGCGGTGCGACAATTTTACCCTTGTCCCGGAACTGCCCTTGCGACCATAGGGCAGGTGGTCATCCTTTACGCTTCTCTTTATAATACGGTGGATTTTTCGGGGTGGTTCGAGCGAGCCTCGGGCCTGACTGGTAACGTACTGAAAACAGAAGAATTCGAATCCATTCGAACCCCTTTCTTCATCTATCCGATCCATCAACTGGGCGAGACTATGATCGAAGTCAAGAAAGGCCTGGATCTCCCCATCGCGGGGACGCCGGAGGCGCGAATCGAGGACGCGCGGCCGGTGCACCATGTGGCTGTCCTGGGCACCGACTATGTCGGCATGAAGCCGACCATGGAGGTCAGTGAGGGGGACAGGGTCAAGCTGGGCCAGCTGCTCTTCACCGACAAGAAGATCGACGGGGTGCGGTTCACGGCGCCGGCGGCCGGCGAGGTCATCGCCATCAACCGCGGCGAGAAGCGCAAGCTGCTCTCGGTGGTCATCAAGGTCGACGAGACCGAAGAGGCGGTAGAGTTCAAGGCGCACGGTCGCGACAAGCTCGAGAGCCTCGAGCGCCAGGCCGTCGTCGACCAGCTGGTTGAGTCGGGCCTGTGGACCGCACTGCGCACCCGTCCCTATTCGCGCACACCGGCCGTCGACAGTGCGCCGACCGATATCTTCGTCACGGCCATCGATACCCACCCGCTGGCCGCGGATCCTGCCGGTATCATCAACGAGCAGCCCGAGGCCTTCGAGGACGGGCTCAAGGTGCTGGCCCACCTCACCGAGGGCAAGGTCTACCTCTGCACGGCGCCTGAGGCTCGCATCCCGGGAACCGACGTCAAGGGCGTGCAGCACGAGACCTTCGCTGGCCCACACCCCGCCGGCCTGGTCGGTACCCATATCCACCATCTCTCGCCCGTGGCCCTGCACAAGCGTGTCTGGCATATCGGCTATCAGGACGTCATCGCCTTCGGGAAGCTCTTCGCCGAAGGCAAGCTGGACGTCCAGCGCGTGATCGCCGTGGGCGGCCCGCGTGCCGAGAATCCGCGCCTGCTGCGTACCCGCGTCGGGGCCAGCACCGATGAACTGCTGGCCGGCGAAGTTGTCGACCCGGAGGGCACGCGCGTCATCTCCGGCTCGGTTTTCGCCGGTGCCACCTGTGAGGGAAGCCTGCGCTACCTGGGTCGCTTCCATAACCAGGTCAGCCTCCTCGAGGAGGGCAACAAGCGCGTCTTCATGGGCTGGATGTCGCCCGGCAAGAACCGCCACTCCGTGATGGGCATCTACCTGTCCAAGATCACCGGCCTGCACGACTATGCGCCGACCACCTCGACCAACGGCTCCGAGCGGGCCATGGTGCCGGTGGGAGCCTACGAGCAGGTGATGCCGCTGGATATCCTGCCCACTCAGCTGCTGCGCTCGCTGATCGTCGGCGACATCGAGACGGCGATGCAGCTCGGCTGCCTGGAGCTGGATGAAGAGGACCTGGCGCTGTGCACCTATGTGTGCCCCGGCAAGTACGAGTACGGTCCCATCCTGCGCGACAATCTCACCATGATCGAGAAAGAGGCCTGATGATGGGTATCCGACAGACACTCGATAATCTCGAGCCCCACTTCCACAAGGGGGGCAAGTACGAGAAGTTCTATCCCCTCTACGAGGCGGTGGACACCATTTTCTATGCCCCGCCCGATGTGGCCAAGACCACGGCTCACGTGCGTGACGGCGTCGACCTCAAGCGCATCATGATCACCGTCTGGTTGTGTACCTTCCCGGCGATGTTCTTCGGCATGTGGAACGCCGGCTGGCAGGCCAACCTGGCCATCTCCGAGGGCTTCAGCTCCATGGGCGGCTGGCGCGAGGCGATCATGATGACCCTCGCCGGCGGCCATGATCCGGGCAGCCTGTGGGCCAACTTCGTGCTCGGCGCCACCTACTTCCTGCCGATCTACCTGGTGACCTTCGTGGTGGGCGGCTTCTGGGAGGTGCTCTTCGCCATCAAGCGTGGCCACGAGGTCAACGAGGGCTTCTTCGTCACCTCCGTGCTCTATGCCCTGATCCTGCCCGCCACCATCCCGCTGTGGCAGGTGGCGCTGGGCATCACCTTCGGCGTGGTGATCGGCAAGGAGATCTTCGGCGGTACCGGCAAGAACTTCCTCAACCCGGCGCTGACCGGCCGTGCCTTCCTCTACTTCGCCTATCCGGCACAGATCTCCGGCGACGCGATCTGGGTGGCGGCCGACGGTTACACCGGGGCGACCGCGCTCTCCATCGCCTTCCAGGACGGCATGACAGCCCTCTCCAGCCAGTTCAGCTGGTGGGACGCCTTCCTCGGCTTCGTTCCCGGCTCGGTGGGCGAGACCTCGACCCTGGCGATACTGATCGGGGCGGTAGTGCTGCTGTGGACCAAGATCGCCTCCTGGCGGATAGTGCTCGGCGTCTTCCTGGGCATGGTAGCGACCAGCGCGCTCTTCAACCTGATCGGCTCCGACAGCAACCCGATGTTCGCCATGCCCTGGTACTGGCACCTGGTGGTGGGCGGTTTCGCCTTCGGCATGGTGTTCATGGCGACCGACCCGGTATCCGCCTCCATGACCAACCAGGGCCGCCTGATCTTCGGCGCGCTCATCGGCGTCATGACGGTGCTGATCCGTGTCGTCAACCCGGCGTTCCCTGAAGGCATCATGCTGGCGATCCTGTTCGCCAACCTGTTCGCCCCGCTGATCGACAACTTCTTTGTACAGGCCAACATCAAGCGCCGCATGCAGCGCACCGGTGTGCCGGCCGAGGAGACTGCCTGATGGCACAGAGCAACAACTCCATCAAGAAGATCCTGACGGTGGCGTTCGCACTTTGTATCGTGTGTTCGATCATCGTCTCCACCGCAGCGGTGGCCCTGCGTTCGAAGCAAGAGTTCAACCAGGAGCTGGACCGCAAGACTAACATTCTCGAGGTGGCCCAGCTCTACGAATCCGGCATGGACGTGAACGAGACCTTCGAGTCGGTCATCACGCCCCGGGTGGTGGATCTGCGTAGCGGCGAGTACACCGACGAGTTCGATCCCTCCACCTATGAAGGCTTCCAGGCCCGTCGTGACCCGGCAGCGTCCCGTACCCTCTCGGGGGAGAAGGACATCGCCGGGCTGACCCGTCAGGAGAACTACAGCACCGTCTACCTGGTCGGCGATGCGGAAGATCCCGAGCAGATCATCCTGCCGATCCGTGGCCAGGGCCTGTGGGGGCTGATGCGCGGCTTTCTCTCCGTGGAAGGCGACGGCAACACCATCGTCGGCATCACCTACTACGAGCACGCCGAGACGCCCGGACTGGGTGGCGAGGTCAACAACCCGCGCTGGCAGGCCCAGTGGGAAGGCAAGGAGATCTTCGACGAGGAAGGGGAACTCGTGCCCGCGATCAGCCTGGTCAAGGGCGGTGCCAGTGGCGAGAACGAGGTCGATGCCCTCTCCGGTGCCACCCTGACCAGCAAGGGCGTGACCAACATGCTGCAGTTCTGGCTCAGCCCCGAGGGCTTCGGTGAGTACCTGGCGCGGTTCCGCGAGGGGATCGACCAGACCGAGGCCGAGGGCGCCGACGTCGAACTCGAAAGTGAAGGAGCCTGATCATGTCTGCTGCCAATGCAAAAAGCGTCCTGACGACGCCGATCTTCAAGAACAACCCCATTGCCCTGCAGATACTGGGTATCTGCTCGGCCCTGGCGGTGACCACCAGCATGAGCGTCTCGCTGGTGATGACGCTGGCGGTGATCTTCGTGACGGCCTTCTCGAACCTGTTCGTGTCGCTGATCCGCCACCACATCCCGTCCTCCATCCGCATCATCGTGCAGATGACCATCATCGCCTCCCTGGTCATCGTGGTAGACCAGATCCTCAAGGCCTACGCCTACGAGATGTCCAAGCAGCTCTCGGTGTTCGTCGGCCTGATCATCACCAACTGCATCGTGATGGGGCGTGCCGAAGGCTTCGCTATGACCAACACGCCGGGAATGTCCTTCCTGGACGGCATCGGCAATGGCATCGGCTACGGCTTCATCCTGATGACCGTGGGTTTTTTCCGCGAGCTGCTCGGTGCCGGCAGCGTGTTCGGCTTCACCGTGCTGCAGCCCGTGCAGGACGGCGGCTGGTACGTGCCCAACGGCCTGCTGCTGCTGCCGCCGTCGGCGTTCTTCATCATCGGACTGATCATCTGGGTACTGCGTAGCGTCAACCCGGAACAGGTCGAGGAGAACGAGTTCAAGATGAAGCCCAACACCGAGCCGAAGGAGGCCGTGTAACATGGAACATTATCTGAGCCTATTCGTCGCCTCGGTCTTCGTCGAGAACATGGCGCTGGCCTTCTTCCTGGGCATGTGTACCTTCCTGGCGGTCTCCAAGAAGGTCTCCTCGGCCTTTGGCCTGGGGATCGCCGTGATCGTGGTGCTGACCGTGACCGTGCCGGTCAACAACCTGGTCTACACCTTCCTGCTGCAGGAGGGTGCCCTGACCTGGACCGGCATCAGCGGGGCCGAGAACATCGACCTCTCCTTCCTGGGTCTGCTTTCCTACATCGGCGTCATCGCCGCCCTGGTGCAGATCATGGAGATGTTCCTCGACAAGTACGTGCCCGCGCTCTACAACGCGCTGGGCGTGTTCCTGCCGCTGATCACCGTGAACTGCGCCATCCTGGGTGGCGTGCTGTTCATGGTCGAGCGTAACTACAACTTCGGCGAGTCCGTGGTCTATGGTTTCGGCGCCGGTACCGGCTGGGCGCTGGCCATCACCGCGCTGGCCGGCATTCGCGAGAAGCTCAAGTACAGCGACGTTCCCGACTCCCTGCAGGGGCTGGGCATCACCTTCATCACCGTGGGCCTGATGTCGCTGGGTTTCATGTCCTTCTCCGGCATCCAGCTCTGAGGCAGGTCGTGCTCTCCCGGCGGCCGTGTGCGCCGCCGGGGTTCAGGCAACGTCAAGCAATAGGAAACCGACATGGTTGATACAACAGTCATCTTGCTCGGTGTGGTCATGTTCACCGTGGTCGTCATCGGCCTGGTTCTGGTGATCCTGGCTGCCCGCAGCAAGCTCGTCAGCACCGGGGATGTGACCATCGAGGTCAACGGTGACCCCGAACACACCCTGACCACCCAGGCCGGTGGCAAGCTGCTCAACACCCTGGCAGCCAACGGCATCTTCCTCTCCTCCGCCTGTGGCGGCGGTGGCTCCTGCGCCCAGTGCAAGTGCCGCGTGGAGGAGGGCGGCGGTGCCATCCTGCCCACCGAGGAGTCCCACTTCACCCTGCGCGAGAAGAAGGAAGGCTGGCGCCTCTCCTGCCAGGTGCCGGTGAAGCAGGATATGAAGATCGAGGTGCCCGAGGAGGTCTTCGGCGTCAAGCAGTGGGAATGCGAAGTCATCGATAACCCCAACGTCGCCACCTTCATCAAGGAGCTCAACCTGAAGCTGCCCGAGGGCGAGGAAGTGGCCTTCCGGGCCGGCGGCTACGTGCAGCTGGTGGCTCCGCCCTATGACATCTCCTTCAAGGACTTCGACATCGAGGAGGAGTATCGGGGCGACTGGGAGAAGTTCGGGCTGTTCGACATCTCCCACAAGAACAACGAGGAAGTCATCCGCGCCTACTCCATGGCGAACTATCCGGAAGAGAAGGGCATCCTCAAGTTCAACATCCGTATCGCCACTCCGCCGCCCAACACCGACCATCCGCCGGGGCTGATGTCCACCTACGTCTTCAGCCTGAAGCCGGGTGACAAGGTCACCGTGATGGGGCCCTTCGGCGAGTTCTTCGCCAAGGACACCGATGCCGAGATGATCTTCGTCGGCGGCGGGGCCGGCATGGCGCCGATGCGCAGCCACATCTTCGACCAGCTCAAGCGACTCAAGACCGATCGCAAGATCTCGTTCTGGTACGGCGCGCGCTCCTGGCGCGAGACCTTCTACAACGAGGAGTACGACCAGCTGGCCGAGGAGTTCCCCAACTTCGAGTGGCACCTGGCGCTCTCCGACCCGCAGCCCGAGGACAACTGGGAGGGGCCGACCGGCTTCATCCATAACGTCCTCTACGAGAACTACCTCAAGGACCACCCGGCGCCCGAGGACTGCGAGTACTACATGTGCGGGCCGCCCATGATGAACGCGTCCGTGATCAAGCTGTTGATCGACCTGGGCGTGGAACCCGAGAACATCCTGTTGGACGACTTCGGCGGCTGATCTCGATCGCCGCAAGGCGACCCCCGGGCCGGCCGAGAGGCCGGCCCCTTCGTTGCTGCTGCCCGACATGCCGATCGTTAAGCGTAACGCCTGCTGTCGGCATCTCAGGCATCAGATCTATTGAACCGTGGACCCCAAGCGTCATGGTGTTGTCACACAGTCAGGATGGCCGACCTTTTCCGTAACCGAGGAGCGTACAATGACCCTTTACCTGGTGGTATTCGCCTTCATGCTGCTGATCGTGGCCGCCATGGCCGTCGGCGTGATCATGGGTCGCAAGCCCATCGCCGGTACCTGTGGCGGTCTCAACCGCCTGGGCCTCAAGGAGGGCTGCGATGTCTGCGGCGGCAAGGACGAGGTCTGCGAGGAGGAGAACCGCAAGAGGACCAGTGCGCGTCGCCGCAGCGACGAGAGCCGTGGTGCCGACCTGGGGTATGACGCCACCAAGCGTTGATCCGCACCGACATTGCAGGTTCAGCGGTTGCAGGGACGACAGTCTTGTCGCAATGCATCCGGCACCCATCGCGAAGCAGGTCGCGGCGGTGAACCGTCCGCTCTCACAGAAACGCGCCGGTGCCAGCATGCGAAGATCTTGAAGAACGAACGACGAGGATCAAGGGCCAACGGCTCTTGATCCTTTTTTACGTACCGCTGACGGAAACCCGGGCAGAAGGAGCAGCGAGAGACGATGGCAGTGCACAATTATGACGTGGTGGTGATCGGCACCGGACCGGCGGGGGAGAGCGCGGCGATCAATGCCGCCAAGCACGGCAAGCGGGTCGCGGTCGTCGAGAAACAGGCGCAGGTCGGAGGCAACTGCACCCACTGGGGCACCATCCCATCGAAGGCGCTGCGACACCAGGTCAAGCAGATCCTCTCGTTCAACACCAACCCGATGTTCCGCGACATCGGCGAGCCGCGTTGGTTCTCCTTCTCCAGGGTGATGGCACGCTCCCGCGTCACCATCGACCAGCAGGTGGCGATGCGCACCAACTTCTATGCCCGCAACCGCATCGACCTGTTTCGCGGCGTGGCGCGCTTCAAGGACGAGCATACGCTGCTGGTGCGCGACGACCACGAGGGCATGGAGGAACTGGTCGCCGCCAAGGTCATCATCGCCACCGGCTCGCGCCCCTATCGGCCGGCCGACATCGACTTCCGCCATCCGCGCATCTACTGCTCCGACACCATCCTCAGTCTCAACCATACCCCGCGGACCTTGATCATCTTCGGCGCGGGGGTCATCGGCTGCGAGTATGCCTCGATCTTCTCGGGGCTCGGCGTCAAGGTCGACTTGATCAACAACCGCGGCAGTCTGCTCTCCTTCCTCGACGACGAGATCAGTGATGCGCTCTCCTACCACCTGCGCAAGCATGGCGTACTGATCCGCCACAACGAGGAGTATGCGAGGGTCGAGGGGGACGATACTGGGGTCACCGTGCATCTCAGGTCCGGCAAGCGGCTGCGCGCCGACGCCTTCCTGTGGGCCAACGGCCGCACCGGCAATACCGACCAGCTGGGGCTGGAGAATATCGGCCTGGAGGCCAACGGCCGCGGCCAGCTGAAGGTCGACGACCACTACCGGACCGAGGTGCCGAATGTCTACGCGGTGGGTGACGTGATCGGATGGCCGAGCCTGGCCAGCGCCGCCTACGACCAGGGCAAGAACGCCAGCGACGACATGCTCGAGGAGGACTTCCGCTTCGTCGATGACGTGCCCACGGGGATCTACACCATCCCCGAGATCAGCTCGGTGGGCAAGACCGAGCGTGAGCTCACCGAGGCCAGGGTGCCCTACGAGGTGGCCCAGGCCTTCTTCAAGGACACCGCCCGGGCCCAGATCACCGGCGACACCGTGGGCATGCTCAAGATCCTCTTCCACCAGGACAGCCTCGAGATCCTCGGCATCCACTGCTTCGGTGACCAGGCCTCCGAGATCGTCCATATCGGCCAGGCGGTCATGCAGCAGCAGGGTGAGGCCAACACCCTCAAGTACTTCATCAATACCACCTTCAACTACCCGACCATGGCCGAGGCCTACCGTGTCGCGGCCCAGAACGGGATGAATCGGGTGTTCTAGTACTATCCGGACTAGATATCTAATGATGCGTCGATCCTTCATGATCGGCGCATTTTTTTGTCTGTAGATGACAGGCGGCATGGTGATCTTAGTGCCGACTAGTAGGAGCGGGTCATCTCGAGCGGCCTTGGTGACTGTTGGCAAGGAAAAACTGTATTTAGTGCCTGTACGGTCATGAGCTTTTCTCAATCTAGTGGGTTAGAAAATTGGTACGAGCAGGAGTCGGCTACATAATGTAACCTTGTGTGTAAATAAGTTTCTTCCATGTTAATGCCCTAGTCAGGCTTGAATCATGGATGCTGCGCAAGAAGTGATACAAGTACCAAAACTGGCAATATCAGGTCCCGGAGAGCGCCATCATAACTCCCGGGCGGTAGCGTGGCCAGAGCCAGCAATGTCGTTGATAAAGCAGAAAAGATCCAAGGTTACGAGGTAGTAATGAATCTGAATGACTGCTTCAGAGGGCATCTTGGCTACCGAGCCAGCACAATGTTTCTGACTGAGGGCTCAGGAGTCCTGAACACCTCAGGTGCTGAATTTATTGCTTGATTTCAGCGTTTTTTGTGCAATATTTCTGTAAAAATACCTGTTTTCTTGTCCGAGGTTTGGCTGAGCATGTCCACTTTATTAGCCTGTTTATATTTATTCCAAGTATGTGACCTTAGCTTGCAAACGTGCTGGTGAAAGTCCCAAGGAATTTTTCATGATGCCTTTCCTACCCTCATTATTTGGTTTGCCCAGAAAGACCAAGCGTTACATTCAGGTATTGGCTGATACAATTCTCATCACCTTCAGTTTGATTCTAGCCATGTTGCTGAGGCGCGATAGCCTAGACTTTTTGGGTGATCCAGAGGTATGGGTTGCACTTCTGATCCTGGTGCCAGCCAGTATCTTTATTTTCATTCGATTCGGTTTTTATCGTACCATCATTCGGTTCCTTGGATTTCGGGCGGCTCAGACTATTCTCGGTGGAGTCTTGTCTTCGGCTTTTGTGCTCGGTATGAGCACTGTGGTGCTAGGGTTGCCCATTACCCTCTCAGTTTCATTCATCTACGCGATGATCGCGTTGATCTCTATTGGCGGGGTACGTTTTGTCTTGTGTCTACTTTATTCCCGAGGACAGCAACTCAAAAAGACGCGAGTATTGATATATGGTGCCGGTGTGGCAGGACGACAACTTGTCATGTCGCTGCGCCATGGGCGCGATTATGAGCCGGTTGCTTATGTGGATTTTGCTCCGCGCCTCCAAGGTACCAACGTGCAGGGCCTCAAGGTATACCATCCCAGAGAAACGCATAGGATCATCAAGACCTATGGTGTCGAGAAGTTCCTGTTAGCCATTCCCGAGGCTAGCCGGTCTCGTCGGCAGGAAGTCATTGAGTCTGTTGAGATACTGGGTATGCCGGTGCAGACAATCCCTGACATGGCTGACATTATTTCCGGCAAGGCCAAGGTGAATGAGCTTCGTGATGTAGCCATCGAAGACCTCCTGGGGCGCGACCCGATTCCACCGGACCTGTCACTTTTGGGGGCTAGTATTTACGATAAGGTCGTGATGGTCACCGGGGCCGGAGGTTCAATTGGTAGCGAGCTAAGCCGTCAAATATTCGCCCAGCATCCTAAACAACTACTTTTGGTAGATGTGTCAGAATATGCGCTCTACCGTATCGAACAGGATCTCAAACGGATCGCTTCTCTCGATGGCCTAGATAGTACATTCCTGCCTATTCTGGCATCGGTACAGGAGAAGCATCGGCTCGAAGGCCTCATGCATGCCTTCCAGGTCGATACCATCTATCATGCAGCTGCCTACAAGCATGTACCCTTAGTCGAGCAAAACATGGTCGAGGGAATATGCAATAACGTTTTCGGCACCTTGAACATGGCCAGGGCAGCGATAGCTGCAAAAGTTAGTAGCGTTGTTCTAGTGTCCACCGACAAGGCTGTTCGTCCTACCAATGTGATGGGCGCCTCTAAACGCTTGGCGGAGTTGGTCTGTCAGGCCCTGGCACAAGAACAGGAGGTAACTCGCTTCTCCATGGTGCGTTTCGGGAATGTACTGGGTTCATCCGGTTCGGTTGTACCGCTATTTCGTAAGCAGATCGAAAAGGGAGGGCCCATCACCGTGACTCATCCCGAGATCACCCGTTATTTCATGACCATCCCGGAAGCGGCCCAGTTAGTCATTCAAGCGGGTGCGATGGCTCGCGGTGGGGATGTATTTGTGCTCGATATGGGAAAGCCTGTGAAGATCGTTGAGTTGGCTTGTCGCATGGTTCGACTCACTGGGCTGGAACCCTACTTCGCAAATCAGCCTGAAGGTGCAGAGGACAATACATCAATCAAGGAAAGCGTCAAGTCTTCATCGAAGGGTGATATTCCCATTGTATTTACGGGTCTGCGCCCCGGTGAAAAACTCTATGAAGAGTTGCTCGTCACCGATAGCGCGCTACCTACATCGCATCCCCGGATAATGACGGCTAATGAATCGATGATGGATTGGGAGGCCTTGAACTGCCTGCTAGAGAGATTATATCAGGCCTGCCGCGAACAGGACGTGAAGGGTATCCGGCGGGTGCTGGACAAAGCACCCACCGGTTATTCACCGATGGATGACATCGTTGATATCCAGTGGTTACGTCGTTCTATTTACCAGGAAAAGCCGTTTCCTATGGGCGCTCAGTCAGTGAATTCGACTCGACCTTGTCATCAAGGGAATGCCATAGATGAATGGAATGTGAGTGTGGGAGAGTCAGCAGATAGTGTGGCAAGTATCTCTCCTCAGAGTGCTGTTTTGGGAAATATGAACCGTGGTAAGCCCTAATCCACGCCAAGCAGTCAGGACTCACGGTTAGCATGAAGCAAGTTGACGTTCTTGACAGGTCTCGAGGATGCACCAGCAACTCGGGCGGTAGCGTTGGTGCAGCCATGTCCGACAGTCACAAACAATAAGGAAGACTCCGATGATGATATCCAGAACACTTCGACTGACACTTGCAGGCCTGACCATGCTTGTACTTGCGGGTTGTGCCATTGCTCCTGGGGGGGACATGGACCGTCGTGTCGATGAAAGTGCAAGCGTTGACCTTTCCGACAGGGTGGATATCAAGGCGATCACGCCGGAGTTGCTGCAACAGATCGAACGAGAGCGGCCGGTCGCCCAACCACAGACAGATGAACTGCGCCGCGCGATCGACCAGTATGATTACCAGGTTGGTCCCGGTGATGTCCTGAGTATCATCGTCTATGATCACCCCGAACTCACCATTCCTGCGGGCGCCGAGCGTAGCGCGGCAGAAGCCGGCCACATCGTCAGGCCTGAGGGCACCATCTTCTATCCCTTCCTGGGACGCATCCGTGTCGCCGGCAAGACGACCGATGAGATCCGCATACAACTCACACGTGGCTTGTCAGAGTACCTGACGGACCCGCAGGTGGATGTATTCGTCGCCCAGTTCAATTCGAAGAAGGCCCATGTCACTGGCGCGGTTGGCTCGCCAGGCACCCTTCCCATCACCAATGTGCCATTGACCATCGTGGATGCCGTCAGTGCCGCTGGCGGGCCCACCGCTGATGCCTACTGGCATGAGCTCACCCTGATTCGTGAAGGTAGGGAGGAACGGCTTTCGCTGTTTGCCCTGCTCAGCGAGGGGGACCAGACCCAGAATCGCCTGCTCCGGGACGGTGACCAACTGCACCTGCCCAGCGCCGACAACCAGGGGATTGCCATGCTAGGCCAGGTCGGGTCGCCCGGTAACCTGCGAATGAATCGTGAGCGCCTATCGCTGACCGATGCCTTGTCACGTGCCGGCGGTATCGACGAAGAGCGTGGGGATGCCTCGGGAATCTTCGTTCTGCGCCCGCACTCGTTGGAAAGCAAAAAGCTGGCCACGGTGTACCAGCTCGACGTGAGCGATGCCACCGCCTACATGATGGCCAGCAGATTTCCACTCGAGCCCAGTGATGTGGTGTATGTCACGACCGCGCCATTGGCTCGCTGGAACCGGGTGATAAGCCTGCTCCTGCCATCACTGACTCTCCCGGGTGATATCGGTAGCACCGGTGAAGGCCTCGACGAACTGCTCTAGTCATGTTCCAGCGCATATTGATCGTGTGTACCGGCAACATCTGCCGCAGCCCGGTGGCAGCGGCAATGTTGCAACGCCGGCTGCCGCGGCTGACGGTGCATTCCGCCGGTCTGGGTGCCCTGGTCGGGCAGCCGGTGGATGCTCGGGCACGACAGCTGGCGGAAGCCGACGGGCTTGACGTTGATGCCCATGAGGCACGTCAGTTGGATACCGGCATGCTTGCCGAAGCCGACCTGGTGCTGGTCATGACGGACAACCAGCGTCAGGCGTTGGCCAAGCGCTGGCCGGAGGCACGTGGCAAGACGCTGCTGCTGGGCAAGTGGCTGAGCCAGCAGCAAGAGACGGACATCCCTGACCCCTACCGAAAGAGCCAGGACGCGTTCGAGCATGTACACCGACTGCTGCACGAGGCCACTCGCCTCTGGGCAGACAGGCTCTGATGCCCTCGCAAGGGCCCCATTCTCCTTATTGCAGTAGTAGAGCTAGCTTATGAACGAGACACCGCAAAGACAGGACACGCAGGAAACAACCGTCGATCTCGGGCGCATGTTTGTTGCGCTGCTGGATCATAAATGGCTGATCGTGTTCATCACGCTGCTCTTCGCCGGGCTCGGGTACGTTCAGGGTCAGCTGGCGACCCCGATCTACCAGGCCAATGCCCTGGTGCAGGTGGAACGTCGCTCGAGCGTGAGCCCCTTCGGTAACGTGGGCAGCGTCATCGGCGATGACATGCTCAATACTCCGGCTGAAGTGCAGATCCTGCAGTCCCGCATGGTGCTGGGCCAGGTGGTGGATCGCCTCGAGCGAGATGTCATCATTCAGCCGGTCGAACTGCCCGTCATCGGCAATTTCGTAGAGCGCCGCCAGATTCCCCGGCCGGAGTTCATGGTTGGCCAACCACATGTCTGGGGCGATGAGTCTCTCGATGTGGCACGTTTCGAGCTGGCCGACAATCGTCGCGGACAGAGAATCCTAGTCGAGCGCTTGCAGGAGGGCTATCAGGTGCTGCTGGACGATGTATCTATCGGCAGAGGTCAGATCGGGCAGGTGGAACGTTTTCTCGACGATGACCTGATCCTTCGTATTGAGCGCTTCGAAGCGGCACCCGGGGCGCGCTTTCGGCTCATGAAACAGCACCGTACCTCTGCAATAGGGAACATCAGTTCGCGGTTGCAGATTACACAATCCACCTCCGAACCGACTGCCGGCATGTTGCGCCTGCTCATGGTTGGTGATGATCCGGTCGAGCTGACCCGAACTCTCGACGCCGTGGCGGAGACCTTCCTGACCCAGAATGTTGAGCGCCAGTCGGCTCAGGCCCAGCAGAGCCTCGAGTTCCTGGAAGATCAGGCACCCGAGTTGCGTTCCCAGCTGGCAGAAGCCGAGCAGCGGCTTAATGAATATCGCTCCAACCTGGATAGCGTTGACCTCGATAGCGAATCGCAGGCCGCCATCCAGCGCTACATCGAACTGGAAACCCGGTTGAATGATCTGGAGTTTCAGGAGGCCGAGCTGGCACAGCGCTATACCCCCAGCCACCCCACCTATCAGTCCCTGCTGCGACAGCGTGAACAGATCCAGCAGGACCGTGAGGAACTGAATGATCGTGTGGATCAACTGCCCGCCGCGCAGCAGCAAGTGATTCGCCTGCGTCGCGATATGGATGTCACCCAGGCAATCTACGTCAACGTGCTCAACAAGATGCAGGAGCTGGAGGTGGCCCGTGCCGGCACCATCGGTAACGTGCGCATCATCGACGATGCGGTGGTCAGCGGCCTGGTGGCCCCCAAGCGCGGCCGCATACTGATCCTGGCGACACTACTGGGTCTCGTGCTGAGCGTCGGCCTGGTGCTGATGCGTGAGCTGCTGCGGCGTGGCGTCACGTCACCCGAACAGATCGAAGCGGCAGGGATCCCCGTCTATGCCACCATCCCGCTCTCAAGTGGCCAGACGCGACTGACAAAGCGCGTAAGGCGCCGTGCCATGGGAACGGCCAAGAATGTAGTCACCGGGGTGTTGGCCGAACGCGAGCCAGCCGATCTGAGCGTCGAAGCCGTTCGCGGGCTGCGCACCAGCTTGCACTTCGCGCTGCTGGAAGGATGCAATAACCGCATCATGATAACGGGCTCCAGTCCCGGAGTGGGCAAGAGTTTCCTGGGGATCAACCTGGCCTCGGTCTTCGCCCAGGCCGGCAAGCGGGTCGTGTTGGTCGATGCTGACCTGCGCAAGGGGTACGTGCATCGCGCCTTTAAGCTGGACGCCAGCCCGGGGCTCTCCGACTACTTGTCCGGTCAGTGCGACCTTGCCGATATCATCAGGCCCACCGGCATCGAGAACTATCATGTGATCAGTCGCGGCAGGGTGGCCCCCAACCCTTCCGAGCTGCTAATGCAGTCTCGCTTGGCGGCGGCCATGGAAGCACTCAGCGACATGTTCGATCTGGTGCTGGTGGATACGCCCCCGATTCTCGCGGTCACGGACGCCAGTATCCTCGGCAAGCACTGTGACACCACCCTGCTGGTGGCTCGTTTCGAGAAGAACCCTGTTCGCGAGATCAAGGCCGCCAGGCGGCGCCTGGAAGACAGCGGCATCCGGGTACGTGGCGCCGTACTCAATGCCGTGGAGCTCAAGCCCTCGACGGCCAGCGGCTACTACGGCCATTACCAGTACCAGTACCGCTGATTGGCATCGCGCCGCGACAGCATCATCCTCGCGGACGGCTGATCCCAGAAAGCCATCCGCGAGGAACTTTCCCCGGGCGTACCGACAACCTCCCCCCCCAAGGAGCCTTCAACCGCATGAAGATTCTCGTGACCGGTAATGCCGGGTTCATCGGCTTTCACACCGCCAAGCGTCTGCTTGAACGGGGTGACAGCGTGGTCGGCTACGACAGCGTCAATGACTACTACGACCCCGCCATCAAGGAAGCACGACTGGAATTCCTGCAGGCCATTGCCGACCGTTGCGGCAGCGAATATCACTTCATCCGCGACAACCTGGCCGACCAGGCGGCGGTGAACGCCTGTTTCGCACAGCACCGTTTCGATCGCGTGATTCACCTGGCCGCTCAGGCCGGGGTGCGTTACTCGCTCGAGAATCCGCATAGCTATGTGGAGAGCAACGTGGTGGCCTTCACCAACGTGCTGGAAGCCTGCCGCTACGCCAAGGTGCCCCACCTCACCTACGCCAGTACCAGCAGCGTCTATGGCGCCAACACCCGCATGCCGTTCTCCGAGCATGACAGCGCCAACCATCCCCTGCAGTTCTACGCTGCGACCAAAAAAGCCAACGAGATGATGGCCCACAGCTATAGCCATCTGTTCGGGCTGCCGACCACCGGTCTGCGCTTTTTCACCGTCTACGGTCCCTGGGGGCGTCCTGACATGGCGCTGTTCAGGTTCACCCGGCATATTCTTGCCGATGAGCCCATCCCGGTGTTCAACCACGGCCACCATACCCGCGACTTCACCTACGTGGATGACATTGTGGAAGGGGTGATTCGCGCCAGCGATCAGGTCGCCGCGGCCAACCCGGACTGGAACAGTGACGCACCGGACCCGGCGACCAGCAATGTTCCCTACCGGCTGTTCAACATCGGCAACAATGACCCGGTGAAGCTCAGCGCCTACATCGAGGCCCTGGAAGAGGTCCTTGGCAAGACTGCCATCAGGGACCTGCTGCCGCTGCAGCCCGGCGATGTGCCGGATACCTACGCCGACAGCAGCGAGCTTGAACACGCAGTCGACTACAAGCCCGCGACGCCGGTCAAACAGGGCGTGGCCAACTTCGTGGCCTGGTACCGCGAGTTCTACGGACAGTAAGCGAGGGATCGATGAAGGTAACAGTTTCGGCACCGGCTATGGTGGGCTGGTTCAGGGCACAATCCTGGCCGACGTGGGCCATCACGTGATGTGTATGGACGTGGATGCCACCAAGGACGAGTGGTTGAACCAAGGACAGATACCCATCTACGAATTCGGATTGGAGACGCTGGTGCGCGAGAATCACGCCGCAGGCCGGCTGGCCTTCACCATTGACGCCGCCGCCGCCGCCGCCGGTGTCGAGTATGGCGAGTTGCAGTTCATCGCCGTGGGCACACCTTCGATGAAACGGCTTCGCCGACCTGCGCCACGTGCTGGCGGTGGCGGAGACCATCGTCCAATACATGCAGTGCCCGCAGATAATCATCGATAAATCTACCGTGCCGGTAGCCACTGCCGAACGAGTAAGCCGACGCGTGGCCGAGGTGCTGGCGGAACGTGGCCTCGATGAGCTAACATTCGATGTGGTCTCCAATCACGAGTTTCTAAAGGAAGGCCGTGCTGTGGCCGACTGTCATAAGCCCGACCGAATCATCATCGGCACCGAATTGGCGGACACCGTGAAGGTAATGCGTGAATGGCGGTCTCAATGACCAAGTGCAACTCGTGACCCATCAGGTACGGTTTTGCCATGACTCACTGTTATCGCCACCTCTCTGCTGAAGACCGAGCCGCCATCATGATGATGCGAGCCACTCATTCGATACGGGCCATCGCCACTCATCTGGGCCGTGCACCGAGCACCGTGTCACGAGAACTCGCTCGCCACACGGTAGACCCTATCAAGGGCTATGATGCCAGCCTGGCGGCCTACCGGGCCAATTTGACACAGCACCGACCTCGTCAGCGCCCCAAGTTGCAACCCGACGGGGAGCTCTTCGAGGTGGTGGTCTACCTGCTACGCAAGTACTGGTCACCGGAATAGATAGCTCGCACACTGAAGCGCATGTCTCCCAACAATTCACGTCGGCGGGTCTCGCATGAGGCCATCTACAATGCGCTCTACGTCATGCCCAGTGGCAGCCTCAAGAAGGAGCTCATCGCCTGCTTGCGGCAGGGTAACGGCAAGCGTCGGCCCCGCAGTCGTGGCAAGGATCGACGCCAGCAGATTCCCGATCTGGTCAGCATCCATATGCGGCCACCTGAGATCGAGGACCGCCTGATGCCAGGCCACCTGGGAGGGCGACCTCATCATTAGCGCCAACAATCGCTCCGCCGCCGGTACGCTGGTAGAGCAAACCACACGGTTGGTGATCTTGGCGAAAGTGGATGGCACCACCGCCACGGCGGCGGACGTCGGCTTCAGCACAAGCTCAATGAGGTGCCGCGATCCCTGCGCCTGTCGATGACCTACGACCAGGGCAGGGAGATGGTGAAGCATGCCGAGATCACGCAGAAAACCGGATCAGCGATCTACTTCGCTGACCCGCACAGCCACTGGCAGCAGGGATCCAACGAGAACACCAACGGGCTGTTGCGGCAGTACCTGCCGAAGGGTACGGCCCTTTTCGTCTACAGCCAGGAAGAACTCGACGAGATCGCCGACTCACTGAACACGCAGACGCTCAAGACACTGGACTGGCGCACGCCGCTGGAAGTTTACGCCGAGGTGCTCAAGAAATCGGTCGCTGGTCCGAGCACCCTTAATAGCGTTGCGCTTGAAACTTGAGGCTGTCTTCATCAAAGGTATCTATATGTTTAAACGTATCCGTCGCCTCTGGAAGCTATTGACGGTCGAGCAGCGAAAAAAACTCCTCGGACTGCAAGTGCTCGTGGTGCTAATGGCCTTCGCCGAAGTGGTGGGCATTGCCGCAATTGGCCCCTTTATGGCGGTGGTGGGCGATATCAGCCGTCTGGAGGGTGATGGCACACTTGCGCAACTTTACCAGACCAGTGGTCTGGAAACTCCCAGGCAGTTTCTTTTCTGGCTAGGGGTGTCGGTAATGATTGCTTTGGCAGGCGCCACTGCGCTTTCAATCTACGTTACGTGGAGGCTGGCACTTTACGCCCAACAGATCGGGGCAGAGTTATCCATCCGGCTTTTCAAGCATTATATGCAGCAACCGTGGCTCTTCCATGCCAGCGGCAGCAGTAGCCAGCTCACCAGCAAGATTGCTCAGGAAGCTACGCGAGTTACCGATAATGTCATTCAACCGCTTATGAAGATGAATGCCAAAGGGGTGCTGGCGGTGGTTATGGTAACAGGAGTCTTTCTGTTCAATCCGCTGGTAGCGGTGGTTGGCTTGTTACTCTTTGGCACGGCGTATTGGGGGCTATTCCGCACGGTGCGGAGGCGGCTGGCACGTAATGGAAAAACTATTACCACTTCCAATAGGCTCCGTTTCAAACTGATGAACGAAGGGTTTGGTGGCATCAAGGATACGTTGCTGTTAGGACGCCAGAATAATTTCAACCAGCGTTTCGAAGTGGCTAGTCGAAAGATGGGCCAGGCGAAAGGCGTGACGAGCGGACTTTCCCAAGTGCCGCGTTATGCCATGGAACTCTTGGCCTTTGGTGCTATAATTTCATTGGTTTTGTATCTACTGGCCCTTTATGAGGGTAATTTAGGGAATATCCTGCCTGTTCTCTCCATCTATGCAATGGCTGGTTTCAAGCTACTGCCTGCTTTTCAGCAGATATATGCCAGTCTGGCAAAAATAAAAGGCAACATCGCTTCTTTCGATACGATGGAGGAAGATCTGGCGTCGAGTCAGCATGTCACCCAAGATCTGCTTGCTGCCGAGGCAGGAAAGCTTTCACTCAGACAGAGCATTACTTTGGATAATATCCATTTTAGTTACCCTGAGAAGGAAGAGAAAGCACTGACCGGCTTGACACTGGAAGTCCCGGTAAACAAAGTAATCGGGCTGGTGGGAGCTTCTGGTTCAGGAAAATCTACTGCTATAGATATTCTACTTGGTCTTATTATGCCACAAGAAGGTGCGCTCAAGGTAGATGGACAACCACTGAGTGGCCGGGCGTTACGTGCTTGGCAGAATAGCGTGGGTTTCGTTTCACAAAGCATCTTCTTAGCAGATGCCAGCATACGGGAAAATATCGCCTTCGGTTTGCCCCCGGAAGAAATCGACGATGAAAGCGTGAGACGTGCCGCTCAGATGGCTCACTTGGATGAATTGCTGGAGAGCCTACCTCATGGCCTGGAGACGAGCGTAGGAGAGCGGGGCATCCAGCTTTCTGGCGGGCAGCGCCAGAGGATCGGAATTGCCCGAGCGCTGTATGATGATGCTAATGTTCTTGTTTTTGATGAGGCCACTAGTTCACTAGACGGCTTGACCGAAAAAATGGTGATGGATGCAATTCATAATTTCGCGGGACAGAAAACTATTATTATGATTGCGCATCGTCTAGCCACAGTAAAAAAGTGCGACTGGATCTTCCTACTGGACGCTGGTCAGGTGCTCGACGAAGGAACCTATCGTGAGCTATCGGAGCGAAATACTATCTTCAAGCGTATGGCAGATCATGCGTAAATGCCAGGATTATAAATTCCCTATAATATCCTGGTGGGTCGGTATTAAGAATTATTTTTATTTCATAAAAAATTATTCATTATAAATTTTAAGAAGTGGTGCTTCCGCATAAGTGCTATGATTAATGTTAAATCAATATATTTTGTTTAAATTATTATTTAAAATCATCAAATAAAGCTTGTGTAACCACACCTAGAGTATCAGCAATATGTGCACCGTCCCTCCCCAATTAGCAATGATCTTTCATTATTTATTTTTGGTTCATCGCACTTTGCCCGTAAACACGGCGCGGATCTTCAGGAAGAAGTACGCCGAGTCGCGGTACCTGTAGGCCATCCGCTTGATGACCTTGATTCGGTTATTCTATGAATCCAGGTTTCTTAGGAAGGAAAAATCATGCTTAATCGTATTCGGATGATGCCAAAAAAATTGGCGACCACCAGTCGGCTTTGGCGGGGTGAAGATGTTTCTGTGCTTCGATGGGCCACTAAAGGGATTATAGATCGTAATTGGGGAGACAAGCTGAACCCTTACATGGCCGAACGTATTAGTTGTCGCCCGGTTATTCACCGAGCGGATGTATACCCATTTCCGTCTCGTCCTGTACATTACTGGATTGGTAGCCACCTTGCTACGGCATGCAGAGACCCAAACGCAGTGATCTGGGGGACTGGCTTCATTTCAGCCGATGACCCCATCAGCGGAAGACCTCGGGAAATTCATGCAGTGCGCGGATGGCTCTCAAATGAGCGCCTAAGAAAAAAAGGACTTTCAACGCCAGATATTGTCGGTGATCCCGCACTTTTGCTACCTCGCTTATATGAGCCAAAGAACTGTCTTGATCGACGAAGTCTGGGCATCATTCCACACTGCTATGAATGGGACGAACCCTTTTTTGCTGCTGCTCGCGAGTGGCAAGATGTGCGCATGATCGATATTTGTGGCGATATTGAGGATGTAATTGAGCAGATCGTGTCCTGCGATCGAGTAATCTCATCTTCACTTCATGGAATAATCTGTGCTGACGCCTACAATGTTCCTTCATTGTGGATCCATGTTTCTGATAAACCGAAAGGAGACGGGTTCAAATTTCGCGACTATTTTTCTTCCGTTGGGCGCCCCGAAAATACGCCGATCATTGTCGATGTAACAACACCGAGAGATTTACTCGAAAAACAGTTCTATGACTACCGCATCGACATTAACTTGGATGCGCTTTGGCAAGTTTGCCCCTTGCGTCCGGCGGCAAGTTGATGTGTTCAGTACATCGCTAAATGACCACCTTCTTTCTCTCCGATCTCCGTGGTGGCGGTGCTGAGCGGGTTAATATCAACATCGCCCATTAGTTTTTTCGTGCAGGACATTATGTGGAGTTCGTGCTGATGCAGTCGAGGGATTTGCTGGGCTTGCGATGCACCTTTATGCTCACTCTTGCTGTCTGTTGGCAAGCGAGCATGTCGATTGCTCAGCACTCCATTACATAAAAGCTTTGAACGTTGGGCCCTGAAGCATTTTGGTCCGCGTTTTACGGCCCATGCCATAGCGCCGTGGCAGTCTCAAACGGCGTTACCCGAAGCCTGCAACAGGTTGGGGCCTTTCGTCCAAAAAGTTAATATTATATATAATGCAGTTCGTCCTTTCGCACCAGAGGATATATCATATAGTAACTGCGTCTTTCTTGAGGGAGTCAAGAGTGAAGCACATGATCGCAATCGTTTCACACATACGTTAAAACGGTTTGGAATTTTTCTGAACTCTACGGTCTCAAGTTCCAAGCGCAGTTCAGTTTAAGGATGTTCGGACCGGCGACCGATCTCTTGAGTACCTCGGCATAGAATTTCATCGGCCGGCACCGTTTAACTATAAGTCCAGCACATGATACCGTGCGTTGCTTGATCCAGCTAGGGGGGCTCAGGCTAACGGCATTTTGAAACGCTACAACGGTCGCAACAGCTGTGTTGGCAAGATCTGCAGCAGACGCAGAAGCAGTAGTTTTGGCTGTATAACTGTAGGGTCCCGGATGATCAAATCGCATATAGAAGTTATCCTCTGCTAGCAGCCAGGGAGCTTCTTCATCAATTCATCCGGGAGCAGGTTCATGGACATCAAGCTGCATAAACAAGCGACCACGACACCGAAGATCCGGGCCGAGATCCAGGCAGCACCCTCCAGCATCACGGATAACGAACTGGCCCGCCAGTATGGCGTATCCACCGCGACCATCCGGCGCTGGCGGTATCGTGACAATGTCCATGATCGACCGCACACGCGTCACAACCTGCTGGCCACGCTCACGCCCGAGCAGGAGGAGGTGCTGATCGCGGCTCGCGAATTCCTTCGCCTCGGCCTGGATGATCTCCTCATCGTGGCGCGTGAGTTCCTGAACCCCTGCTTGTCACGCTCCGGACTGCATCGCATGCTCCAACGGCGCGAGGTGCCGACACTGGCGGAACTGGCTCGGCAGGACGCTGGCGATGACGGGAAGCCCCGGCATAAGCCCTTCCAGGACTATGAGCCGGGCTTCGTGCACATCGACATCAAGCACTTGCCTCAGATGACCGACGAGGAGCAGAACGCTACCTGTACGTCGCCATCGATCGCGCCACGCGCTGGGTCTATCTGGCGGTCAGGTGCAGTCAGTCCTCGAAGGATGCACGAGCGTTCATGAGGCAAGTGGTAGAAAAGGCACCGTTCAAGATTCGGATAGTGCTGACGGATAATGCCAAATGCTTCACCGATCGCTTCACGCGGGCGGGTGAGCGCAAGCCCAGCGGCCACCACCCCTTCGATCAGGAGTGCCAAGCCCATGGTATCGAACACCTCCTGATCAAGCCGGGAAAGCCACAGACGAACGGCATGGTGGAACGCTTCAACGGCCGCATCAGCGACGTGCTGGAGACTCGGCGCTATATCTCAGGCGAGGACCTGGAGCAGACGCTCAAACGCTACACTTGGCTGTACAATCACCACATCCCGCAGAAGGCGCTGCACCATCAATCACCGATTGCGGTGATGAAGGAATGGCGGACCAATCATCCTGATTTATTTGCCGAGCGGGTGGTCAATCACACGGGGTCCGACATGTAACCACCATATCAAACAAAAGGCGCTGCATCATCAATGACCGGTGGCAGCGATGAAAGTATGGTAGGCTAAACGGCCAGTGCTATTTACCAGCTGTCTAATCGTTAATTCGGAAATAAAAAGGTAAGTCAGTTTATTAAAGATATATATAGCATCGAAAAATTTTAACTAACCACCAAGCCCGTCTAAGTTATTTCTCATAATGCGTTTAAATAACAGCCTATTAGAAGGTCAGTATTTCTTAAACTTAACTTAAATGAACGGGGTTGATATTTTGTACAAGGGGTTTTTATGGCTAGTAAAGACGCATGTCCATTTTTTAGCATAGTGATGCCCGTATACAATAAAGAAAGATTTGTGGGACGGGCTATTGAATCAGTCCTTAATCAAGAATATTCCAATTTCGAATTAATTGTTGTTTGTGACCCATCAACAGATGGTAGCTCTGCAAAAGTTGCTTCTTTTAATGACGATAGGTTGCGGGTTTTTCATCGCGACAACCCCGGCCCAGGTGGTTATGCTGCGCGAAACCTTGGCATCATGAACTCTTGCGCTAATTGGATATGTTTTTTGGACGCTGACGATGAATGGCTGCCTAATCACTTAGTTAATAGCAAAGAGGCTATTGAAAAATATCCTGATATTAATTTCATCAGTAATAATTACGCAACGGTGAGTGATTTAAGATCTCCAGGTTTTACCGAAAAATCAGAATTCAAGGCAAATAGTTCCGGAAAGTTCTCTCGCGAAGATGCCTTGAGGTTTCTCGCAAGTAAAGATATTTTTCATACGAATGGCGTAGTATTAAAAAAGGAAGTTATATTGGCGGCTGGAATGTTCCCTGATGGCAAAACGAATCGAGCCGGAGATGTGGACCTTTTCCTTAAAGCAGTAATAACTACCGAACATGTATACATTTCCGATATCGTTACTAGTCTTTACTATGTAGATGAAAGTGGCGTAGTAAAAAACGTAGAGTCGACCGGAAAGGTGCATCCTGTTACTATTACGGTAAAATCTTTGCTATACAACATAAGTGAAAAAGCTACCAAAAAAAATTTAATGCTGTTATCAAACCGTAAAGCGGTTGCCTGGTCAATGCAGCGAAAGATGGGAGGGATGTTTGAGTTTTCTGAATTAGCAAATTTATTTTTTTCACAATTAAGCTTGACGCAATGGATAAGAGTGCCCTTTTTGTTAATGCCCAACGGCGTAGTGAAAGTGTACAAGAAGCTCTCGAGTCGAGATTGAGTAAAATCTTTCCATTTGTTTTTTTAAGTGGTTTTTTTAATCCTTAACTATGCATTTTTATCTGAACTATATTGCAATAAATAATATTGCGAACAGGTTGTTTAAGGTTCTTCTAGTTTAGATGACTTTCTGAGTGCGAATGAATAAATTACCTCTTCTTATATCAACCCCAAAAACGTATAATGGCGGTGCCGAGCACGTGGCAGCTCGCCTCTCAAGACACTTTCAAGCCAACTATGACGTGAGTGTCATATCTTTTGATAGCTCACGGACGGATTACGATTATGCTGGCTCAATGGTTGACCTTAAATTGCCAAGCCGTCCGGGTCTATTCCACCGTCTATATGTGATTTTGAAAGCGACAAGGGAAATAAGGCGATATAAAAAAAAATTAAGACCGGTTGCATGTATCAGCCTCATCGGGCATCCAAATATAGCCAATGTGCTTTCTCGTCAGGGTGAGCTTTGTATAGTTTCTGTGCGTACCTACCTGCGGCGTTCCCCATCGCCGATAAAGCATTACCTGCAAAAAAAAGTTATTAATGTAATTTATAATCGTGCTGATAAGATTGTCGCCATTTGTGAAGGCGTCAGGAAAGATCTGGTTGATTATTACGGTGTTGATCCGAATAAGGTTGAAGTTATCTATCCGTATTTTGATGTCGAAGAAATTCGCATTAAAAGTCAAGTATCAATTGAGCCTGAATGGGAAGACTTGTTCTCTAAGCCAGTCATTATCACAGCTGGTAGAGTTACTTACGACAAAGGGCAGTGGCATCTCATCAAGGCATTTTCGCTTATAAAGAAGGAGTTGCCAGATGCTGTACTTGTCATTCTTGGCCGTGGTGAAATGGAAGCTGAGATGAAAGAGTTAGCCCAGCTAACCGGCTATGCGAGTGACATACATTTCCTCGGTTATCGCGACAACCCATTCAAGTATATACGTGCATCCCGTGTCTTTGCGTTTCCCTCCCTTATCGAAGGCTTCGGCAACGCTCTGGGTGAGGCATTGGCTTGCGGAACACCCGTGGTTGCCGCCGATTGTGATGTTGGGCCAAGAGAAATCCTTGCATCAGACGCTAATCCACACGACAAGGCCAATACCGTTGAAGAGCACCCTGCGGGATTCCTGATTCCTGCGTTTGATGACATCTGTGACTTAGGATCCGTTGATCCGACAGTCAGCGAACAGTATATGGCGACTGCTCTGCTTTCTATATTGCAAGATAATGCACTTAGGGAAAGTATGGCCAAGGCCGCCGAACAGCGTGCCTGTCACTTCAATACTACCGCAGTAACAGGAAAATGGGATGCCTTAGTGCAGTCAAGATGAGTGATGGTCGGCGGTCGCAAGTTCCAAGCGCAACACTATTGAAGGGTGCTAGGGCCAGGATATGACCTCCAATGGACAGGAGGTATGGCATGGACGCCACCCAGATTCTGACTCTCGGCCTGGGCCTGGAAGCGCCCTGGGTTCTCAAGGACCAGCACCTGGATACCTCGGTGTCGCCCCACAGCCTGGATCTCTATGTCGAGGTCGAGCGCGGCAGCTTCTATCCCTATCCGGAATGCGGCAAGGCCTGCCCGGCCCACGACTTTGCCGAGAAGACGTGGCGGCATCTGAACTTCTTCCAGCACCACTGTTACCTGCATGCCCGCGTGCCCCGCACCAAGTGTCCCGAGCATGGCGTCAAGCGCATCGAGGTACCTTGGGCGCGGCCGGGCAGCGACTTCACCCTGCTGTTCGAGCAGGCAGCCATGTCGCTCGTCAAGGAGATGCCTGTGCTGGCGGTCTCTCGGCAGCTGGAGATCTCTGACAAGCGCCTGTGTCGCATCGTGCATCACTACGTGGGCCGCATGCTGGGCGAGCTGGATCTGTCTAACGTGGCCACTGTCGGCGTGGACGAAACGGCCTCAAGACGGGGGCAGCGCTACATCACGGTGTTCCTCGACATGCAGCTCAAGCAGGAGCCGGTAATCTTTGCCGTGCCCGGGCATGGCAAGATCACCATCGCGGCCTTCAGCGCCTTCCTGGCGGCCCTTGGCGGCGATCCGGACAACGTGGTCGAGGTCGTCTGCGACATGTCACAAGCCTTTCTGAGCGGTGTGGCCGAGCATCTTCCCAAGGCCGAGGTGGCGGTCGACTGGCTACACATCGTGCAGACCTTCACCAAGGCGTTGGACGAGGTTCGCAAGAAAGAGCGTCGTGAGAAGGGGCATCCCAATGCCCTCCGGTGGGCGGTCTTGAAGAACCTGGATAACGACAACCTGACGGCCAACCAGATCACCGCCCTCCAGGAGCTGGTGGCCGACCAACGGGCCACTGGCGATGCCTGGGTGATCAAGGAAAAGCTGCGCTGGATTCAGAAGGCGCCGACGCCGCGTGCTGCCCGGTGGCGCATCACGAACTATCTCAAGGTCATGCGGGAGGCCGTCAGTGGCCAGGCACTGCTCAAGCCGATGGAGAAGGCACTGACGACGCTGGAGCGCCACGCAGAGCAGGTGGTAAGGCGCTGGACCTCCAGCCTGACAAACGCACGTCTGGAAAGCATGAACGGTCTTTTTCAGGCGGCCCGATCACGCGCACGCGGCTACCGGAACGATGCCAACTTCATCGCGATGATCTACCTGATTGGCAGCCCCGTAGGGTACCTGCTCGATCAGGCCAAATCCACATGAAGTGACGAAGAACCCACTTTTCACCTTGGAGGCAGGTGAGTGACTCCACATAAACATTGGGCAGTATTTAGGTGATTTTATCTTAAAAAACAGTATTGCATAGAAATAGGCTGATAATTTTTGAATTAGATGTAAAAACTCTGTTCCTAAACACTTTTTATTTTTTTTCTGACAGTCAATTATCCGTAAGATCTAGTTAGATTCTCCGTTGTCTATATAAGGTGCTGTCAATGCTTGTTTCTGTAGGTGGATCTATCTCAACGGGATCTACGCCATGGATTGACATTATTTCGTCATACAGTGAAGTTAATGTCTTGCCCGGCGAAATACGTTTAGGCGAGTCTGGTTTTTACAATATATTATCTAAGCTGTATTGGAATATTCCTCCCAGCTTAGAAGATTATCAGTGTGTCGAAAAAATGCTTGTGGATTATGGAAAAAGCATTCCATTGCCAGCTAAGATTGCAATCTATTTTTTAGTTAATGTTCCTGGCATTCCGAATAGTATCCGCAGTTATGCCTCGGGATATCGCCTCCGTAAAAGAGGGTACAACAAGCTTTTGCCTGGCTTTACGTTGTGCTCAACAGACATGCTGAAAAAACTAAAGACCCTTATAGACAATTTTAATACATTGGACGCCAATGTCCGCCGGTTACGACTTTTTTCTCTGGTAGATGAGTACCTGTACTCTCTTGAAAAGCTTATGGCAAGTAACGAAAGCGATAGAGTAATTATTGATCAGCTGGTTACTCCAAGGCTTTTATTTGATGTAAGGTATGGTCCTGTAATTAGCGATATTATGAGTACATTGAAAATAATTGTTGTTAGGCGAGATCCTAGAGATCAGTTCATAGACATGCTTTTAAAGAAAAAGAAACATTATCATATTATGTCAGCTGATGAAGCAGTACGCGTTTATGTTGATCAATATTTACCTAGATACGACCAGATGGAGACTATGCTTGAACGCTGCGATTCTAGCAAAGTATTAAGCATTTGGTTTGAAGATATTTTTTTTAATTTTGAATCAGCGCTGGATAAGGTAGAGTCTTTTATTGGGTTGAAAAAAAGGCCATCTGATTTTAATAATTTTGATTTTCATGAAGGATCAAAGAAGATTCAAATGTATAGCAGTGGCGAGTTTTCCAAAGAAGTGGCTTTTATTGAAGATAGCATGAGAAGGCACCTGTATAGCTACTAGTCGATTTTAATGTCTATGCGCTATTTTTTGGAGCAATAAATGAAAATCATTCATGTCATATCTTCTGCAGCTTCTGGTGGTGCTGAAATATATGTAAAAGACCTCTCTAAAGCTATGGTCTTAAATGGTAATGATGTGCTTATTGTTTTTCTTGACCGAGCAAGTGAGTCAGGTAGGGATGCCGATTTCGAATCAAGCTTTCTTTCTGAGCTAGATAAAAATGGTATTGAGTATGGCTTCCTTGGCAGCTCCAGCAGAATAAATCCTGTCAAGGGTGCTCTTGGCCTTGCTCGCTTATGTCGCAAGTTCTCACCTAATGTCATTCATTCTCATCTTTATTTTGGAGCGATTTTTTCCCTGTTTCAGTTCGGAGTTCCTCATGTGTATACGCATCATAATATAAAATTGAAAGCATCTCCGTATTTATATCGGATTCTTGATTTGCGTACCACCGCTTATGTCGGTATCTGTAACGCATGCGAAACGCTATTGAAAGGTGTCACAAGGAAACCGGTTGTACGTATTGACAATGGGGTCGATGAATCGAGGGTCAATCCCAAGAAGACTTTCAGTCTTGATTTACCCTTAAAGATAATATGTGTTGGCACGCTTTCCCTTCAGAAAAACCATCAACTTCTTCTACATGCGATATCGAAACTTCCGGACCTCGATATATTGCTTACAGTTGCGGGAGAGGGGTCCCAGGCTCATCAGCTCAAGTGTCTGGTAAAAGAACTTGGAATCGAAAGAAAAGTCGATTTCATCGGTAATAGTAATAACATAAAGCAGCTGATGCACGATGCTGATATTTTTGTCATGTCATCTGCTTGGGAAGGCCTTCCCATCGTCCAGATCGAGGCAACGCTCACGGGGTTGCCTGTTCTGGTGACGGATGTAGGGGGCTGCTCGGAGATTGTGGACCGTGTAGGAAATGGACTTGTCGCCAAGGTGGAACTCGAGGACTATACAGAGAAACTGGAAAAACTGATAGTGGATGGCGAACTTCGCGCTACCTTTCATAAAAACGCTCTGCAGAATGGGGGGCACTACACGATCGATAATGCCGTGAACAGCCATCTAGTACTCTATGATCATTTGACAAGGCAGTTGGCCCACCATGCCTGAAATCTCATTCGTCTTCGTTCTGTTCGTGCTCAGCGGTGTCTATTGCCTCTGGATGGGCTTTCGCCATCGGTGGCTTCTCTGGCCTCTTCTGGTCGCCTATTCTTTCAGGCTTTTCCTTTTCGTGCTGGATTACACTTATGTTTTTCGCCCGCCGGGAGCTAGTGCCGATGCGTCTCGCTTTACACGGATTTCTTCTGAATACGCCTCCCTGGACTGGATTGTGCTTCTGGATCGAGTGCCGTGGTTCAGTTCGAAATTCTATCCTTGGCTAGGCGGAATTCTTCAGAAAGTGGTGGGAGAGTCATCGCTGTTTCTACTCGCTACAAATTTCTTCTTCGGACATGTGGTTGTTGCGGTAACAGGAATTATCTGTTATCAGCTATGGGGGAAACGCACTGCTGTGGTGGCTGCAATGATCATGGCTCTTTATCCCTACGGAGCGTTCAACTCAGTACTGGCCATGCGCGAAGAGGTTTCCATCATGTTCTTTATGATGGGCCTTTATTTCTATATTCGCTGGGTGTCGGGTAAGTCTGTTCTGGGCCTATTGTGGGGCGGCCTGCTCTTTGGTGTGGCCGTTCTATTTCACCCGGGTTGGGTGGCAGCCTTTGTCGGGGTTGCGGCTTATCTTGCTTACTTTCTCTATCGCAATCTCTTCAAGGATCGCCCCAGCCTTGTCAGCCGCCTATACGCCTTCAAGATGCTGTTATCCATTGCCATGCTGGCCTTTTCCCTAGGGATGGTGACAATGAGCGGGGGTATCAGCCTGGGTAAAGGCATTGAAGTCGGTACAGAGTCAGAAGGTGGCGTGGTTGAGTCCATCGAGGAACGTTTCTCCCAGGAGGGGTCGGGTGGCTCTGCGTACCCCAGTTTCGTGGCTAAAGGTGACCCCTATACGCAGCCTTGGCTAATACCTTCGCGAATAGTCTATTTTCATTTTTCGCCTTTTCCCTGGGATATCAGGAGTCCCATCCACCTTTTTGGCTTAATTTCTTCGGTACTTTATTGGTTCCTTGCCTGGCGAGTCTACCGTGGGTGGAACCGATTGAAAGAGCGAGATGACTGTGTGGCATTGCTGTTCATCTTTGGCGCGATTACCTTCGTGTTTGCCATTGGAGTCACCAATATCGGCACGGCCATTCGTCACAAGACCAAGGTACTCGGCCTGTTCGTTATTCTGGCCGCCTCGTCATTCAACAGTTTCAGAATACGATTCAAAGGGAAGTGATATCGTGGATGTTATGATTCTTGCTGGCAACGCCCGGTCTCTGATCGCCAATCGTGGCGATCTGATCCGCGACATGCGTGCCGCCGGCCTGGAAGTGGCGGCTGCCGTGCCCACGGCGGATTACCTGCCGGAGGTCGAGGAGTTGGGGATTACCATCTACCCGGTGACAATGGGGCGCACGGCCATCAATCCGATGCACGACCTCAAGTATTTGCTCGTCCTGCGCAAGCTGCTGCGCCGGGTGCGGCCTCGGGTAGTGTTCTGTTATACCGTCAAGCCGGTGGTCTATGGCAGCCTGGCGGCGAAGTTGGCCGGGGTCCCTCGCATCTATTCGATGATCACTGGCCTTGGCCATGTGTTCACTACCGATAATGCGCGCAACCAGCGGCTGCAGAAGATTATCGGCATTCTCTATCGCAGTGGGCTTGCTGCTAACCGTAAGGTCTTCTTTCAGAACCCGGATGATCTGCAGGAGTTTCTCGATCGCGGGATGCTTAAGGACCGCACCAAGGCGGTGCGCACCTATGGCTCCGGGGTGGACATGCAACGGTTCGCTCGCGCGCCACTATCCGAGGGGGCCATTACCTTTCTCTTCATCGGCCGGCTATTGACCGAGAAGGGCTTGGCGGAATTCTGCGAGGCGGCCCGCCAGGTCAGGAGCGATTATCCGGAAGTGCGCTATATTGCTGTAGGCCCCCATGATCCTGACCTGCCGCACGCCTGTTCGGCTGAAGATTTGGAGCAATGGAAGGCCGCAGGAGTGGTGGAGTTCGTTGGTGGGGTCAGTGACGTACGGCCCTGGATCAAGGCGTGCTCGGTGTTTGTGCTTCCTTCCTACCGGGAAGGGACGCCGCGATCGGTGCTGGAAGCCATGAGCATGGGGCGCGCCATTATCACCAGCGACGCCCCCGGGTGTCGGGAAACCGTAGAGGAAGGCAGCAACGGGTTTCTGGTCGTACCGCGCCAGAGCCAGCCCCTGGCCGATGCCATGCGCCGTTTCCTTGAAGAGCCCGAACTGATCGCGCGCATGGGTGAGGCCTCCTGGCAACTGGTGGAGCGTCACTATGATGTTCGCAAGGTGAACCATGGGATTCTCGACGCCATGGAGCTGACATGAAGGATCTGGCCAAACGCCTTTTCGATATTGTCTCCAGTGCCGCGGCGCTGATCACACTGGGTCCCCTGCTGCTGGTGGTGGCCCTTTGGATCAAGCTCGACAGCCCTGGTCCGGTGTTCTTCATGCAGCAGCGCGCAGGCCTGTGTGGCCGACCCTTCCGGATATTCAAGTTCCGCACCATGGTGCATCGAACCCCGAACCAGATCGACCAGTACAGCGAGCGCGTCGTGAGTGAAGGGCATGACCCGCGGATCACCCGTGCCGGTCGCATCATTCGCGCCTCAAGCCTCGATGAGCTGCCGCAGCTGCTGAATATCCTCAAGGGTGACATGAGCGTGGTAGGGCCTCGTCCGGTATTGATGGAGCAGAAGGAGGTGGTGCCGCCAGGGTACATCAAGCGCTTTTCTGTGCGCCCGGGGCTTACCGGCCTTGCACAGGTGCGTGGCCGGCGCAGCCTTGGGTGGCTGAAGCAGTTGGCCTTCGATGCTGAATATGTCGAGAAGCGCAGTTTCTTCTACGACCTGAGCATCATCCTCGCCACAGTCAAGGTAGTGGTGCTGGGCGGCGGCATCTATGGTGGGCAAGGCCTAAACTGGCGCACTTATCGTGATAGTCTCGAAGGCAAGCCGCCGGCCGATGACGATGTCACCTCTGCTCTGGCTGAGTACGAGCCGGAGATAAATAAGGTTAAGGAGGGGCAGTCATGAGTCATCTCTCTTTCATGATGATTACTGCCAGCGCAGAATTGGCCGGATTCATCGAGCAGCATGGAGTGGCGCGTATCTTTCTCGATCAGGAAGTGCTTGGCAAGGCAGAACGTCAGGGGCATCTGGATACCCACCATGCCGCCCACTCCCTGGAAGAGATCGCCGCAGTAGCCAGAGTGTTGAGACAGGCCGAACTCATGGTGCGCCTGAACCCCTTGAACCCGCAGAGTCGCAAGGAAATCGATGCGGCACTCGACTGCGGGGCGCAGAGGCTCATGCTGCCGATGTTCACTACCCGTCGCGATGTGGAAGACTTCCTGTCACTGGTGGATGGCCGCGTGCCGACGACTTTCCTTGCTGAAACACCGCAGGCTCTGGTACGTCTGCCCGACTGGCTTCCTCTGCTGGAACCCCGCCGCGATGAAGTTCACATTGGGCTCAATGATCTTTCATTGGGCATGGGGCTCGATTTCCTGTTCGAGCCCATGGCCGGACGATTGCTGGATCCTGCCGCAGAACTGCTCGCTTCAGCTGATATCCGTTGGGGAGTTGGGGGCATAGCCCGCACAGGCGAGGGCGAATTACCCGCGGAAACAGTGCTGGGCGAACATGTTCGTCTGGGGTCCCAATGGGTGATTCTTTCCCGCGCTTTTCACCTGGGGGCAACCTCCTCCGAGGAACTGATGGCAAATCTGGACTTTCCCGCAGAAATTACCAAGCTGCGTGAAGCCGAATCTCAGTGGCGGCAGGCCTCGCCCGAGGATCTGCTGGTCAATCAGCAGCAACTGGCAGAGTGCGCCTTCCGCCTGGGGCGTAAGTAGGATTGGCATGACCGAGACCAATACTCGATACGAGCCCTTTCCCGTCCGGAGCATCTTGTTTCTGCAGAAGGCCGAAGTGCTGGAGCAGCAAAAGGCCGAGGTAATCGCGCATTTGGGTAAAGAACTACCAGAAGCCAGCATCACCTTTGCCGGGAGCATCGACGACATTCCCGGCGGTGGCGAATTCGATGTTGTCATCACGCCTACCTTGCCATGGCTGCCGCAGGCACTGGCACTTCTGGCTGGCTACCGCTGGATTCATTTTCTCTCTTCCGGGGTGGAAAAGATCTGGGCCATGGATTTCGACAAGACTCGGCCGCTGATGACCAAGAGCATTGGGGTGCACGGTGCGCCGATGAGCGAATACGCGATCGGTGCCATGCTTTACTTCACCAAGCAGTTCGGTTGTTTTCACGATCAGGCCCGCCGCGGCGAATGGAAGCGTGCCTGGCTGGATGAACTCACCGGCAAGCAGCTGACCGTGCTCGGGTTGGGGCATATCGGCCAGTGCCTGGTGCGGCGGGCCAAGGCCTTCGATATGGAAGTGGCGGGTACCTTGAGACACCTGCGCCCGGTAGCTCAGGTAGACCGTGTGGTCCCTATGGCTGAGATCGCAAGCGAGCTGGCTCGGACGGATTTTCTTGTGTGCTGCCTGCCACTCACCGAGGAGACCCGGGGGCTGGTCGACGAGGAACTGCTGGGCAGACTCAAGCCGGGTGCGGTACTTGTCGATATATCCCGTGGAGGAGTGGTGCAGGGCGCTGCAGTGCTTAAGGCACTTGATGCCGGTATTCTCAAGGGGGCGGCCCTTGATGTGTTCGAACAGCAGCCGCTTCCGCCGGGCTCGCCGTTGTGGAGAAGGGAGGATGTGCTGATCACGCCGCATGTCTCAGGCACCATGCCGCACTATCTGGAGAAAGCGTTAAACGTCTTTCTCGATAATTATAACGCCTTAAAAGTTGGGCAACCCATGGTGACCTTGGTGGACCAAGGGGCCGGCTATTGATGAATGGGGATCTGTGGTGACCATGAGCAACTTTATTGATGCTGACGAAGTTTTATTCGCACGCGGTTTTGCCTTGTATCCTAGTCATGCGAACCTGTGCGATGATGTCTGGAGTGATCTTTCTTCTTGGAAAATTAAAGAGGTAAAGGGATATACTTTACGCCATCATCCAAGCTCAAGCGTTTCTGTCGGAGGGCATCAACAAGATAGTGGTGTCATTCTTGTGGGGAATGCTGTCAATCCTTTTTCAGGTGAAATAGAGGATGAAATTGTCAGCAGTCTAGTTTCTCAAAAATACCGTGTGCAGGAAGATGGCAGTCTATCAGAAGAGCTTATTGGCTATATCGATCAGCTTACAGGGCGTTTTCAACTTTTTTTTATCAAGAATGGTGCAGTGTGCGCATTATGCGACGCAACAGGCTTAGCGCCACTATATTTTTGTCAAAATGATGATAATTTCTTCTTTTCTTCGCACTCCCAATTGTTGGCCGAGCTTGTTGACAGTGAAAGAGATGGAGATTTGCAAGAGATTATTGATTCTCCGTTTTATTCTATAGGCAGAAGGCATCTTCCCGGGTATAAAAGTCCTTTCAAGGGTATAGATTTGGTTGGAGCCAACGTATATCTGAGTTCATTGATAAAAAGGCGTGTCAGGGTGTTTCCTCGTGAGCCCCTGAGCAATACCTCTACATCACTTTCGGAGATTGTTCTTGACTCCGCCGATATTCTTCAACGAACTGCGGCTCTGTACATTTCAAGTCGTGCTGTACTGATCAGTCTTTCTCTTGGGCAAGACAGTCGTATTAACTTGTCGGCTTTTCATGAGTGGCGGCGAGAAATTGAGACATACTCTTACTGTGGAAATCTGGCTGAAACCGCCGAAGCAAATAGGGTACATGCATTTTCTCGTGATCTCGGAGTCAAACATCATATTGTTGATACTAAAAATGTGAGTTCGGCCGATTGCCAAGACTTGGTTGGTACGTTAGATAGAACGACGGCCTATATGCGAAAGCATAAGTCAACAGAGTTGGAAAAACTGGTTGCGATGAAACGTTGGTTTCCCGCAGGCGCCCTGGAAATAAAGGGAGAGGCTTCAGAGGTCGGAAGGGCCACCTACTCGAAACGCTCCGGGATAAAAAACTTCCCTCAACTTGACGTTCGAGCCATGAGCAACCTCTATAAAAGAGTACTATATCCAAGGCATTTGCTGAAGCGTATTGATGGCTACTTTGAGGAATTCAAAAGTGATGGGGGGTTTGGATTTTCTTCTCTTGGGTATGACGATTATGACATGTTTTTTTGGGAACACCGTACAGCGTGCTGTGTGTCGTTGGGTATGCAAGATCACGATATTTACCATGACGCTTCCGCTTTAATGAACAACCGTCTTCTTTTGAAACGCTTTCTTTTGCCTGATTTTGAAAGCAGGCTTGAAGATAAGTTGCATAAGGCTGTATGCGAAAAACTTTGGCCCGGTATCCTCGATACTCCTACTTCTAAGCGGGGTTCTTTAAAAGGAAGAACTAAAATTTTAGCAGAGAATCTTTTTTTCAGAGCTAACAGGTTTTAAGCCCGCCCGAAGAGGAGAAAAGGCTGAAATGAAAGTTTTAGTAACCGGCGGTGCTGGCTATATCGGATCTCATACCGTTCTCATTCTGCTGGAAGCCGGCCATGAGGTGGTGGTGCTGGACAACCTTTGCAATGCTTCGCGGGAGGCACTGCGACGTGTGGAACGGTTGGTCGGCCGCGAGCTGGTTTTCGTGGAGGGCGATATTCGCGACCGGGCGCTGTTGGATCAGCTGCTGGTCGAGTGGCCGATCAGCGCGGTGATTCACTTTGCTGGGCTGAAGGCGGTGGGTGAGAGCGTGCAACAGCCGCTTGCCTATTACGCGAACAACGTGGCGGGTACGATCACGCTCTGCCAGGCGATGCAGGCAGCGGGTGTTCAGCGGCTGGTGTTCAGCTCTTCCGCCACCGTCTACGGAGCCGACGCGCCGGTACCTTATCAGGAAACCATGCCGCGTGGGCAGGCAACAAGCCCCTATGGTGCGTCAAAGGCGATGGTCGAGCAGGTGCTCGAGGACCTGTGCCGTTCGAATGACTTGTGGTCCGTGGCGGCTCTCCGTTATTTCAACCCCATTGGGGCTCATCCCAGCGGGGAAATTGGTGAGGATCCTCAGGGTATTCCCAATAACTTGATGCCCTTCATTGCCCAGGTGGCGTCTGGCAGGCGCAATACCTTGTCCATCTTCGGTAATGACTACTCCACCGCAGATGGCACCTGCGAGCGTGACTACCTGCACGTCATGGATCTGGCAGAAGGGCATGTCGCAGCACTGGCACACATCACTACGCCCGGTATCGCATGCTACAACCTCGGAACCGGCAATGCCTTCTCCGTGCTGCAGATGGTAGAGCGTTTCAGCGTCGTTAACGGGGTCGAAGTGCCTTATGCCTTCGCTCCGCGACGTGCCGGCGATCTCCCCGCCTTCTGGGCTGATCCTGGCAAGGCCGGCGCGGAACTTGGTTGGGTGGCACGGCGCAGCCTGGACGACATGATGCGGGATACCTGGCGCTGGCAGCAGCGAAACCCCTACGGTTATCGCCAGGGGTACGCAACGCAGACCCCATAACAATTGAAGGGATTAACAATATGCTGAGCATGGATAACGTGCGCCTGGGCGTGATCGGTCTGGGCTATGTGGGCCTGCCCCTGGCGGTGGAGTTCGGCAAGGTCGTGCCCACCGTGGGCTTCGACATCAACGCCCGGCGCATAAAAGAGCTGCGTGACGGGGTGGATCACACTCTGGAGGTTGAGCCGGAGCTGCTGGCCCGGGCAACACAGCTCAGTTTCGAGAGCGGGCTGGATGCGCTGCGTGACTGCAACGTCTATATCGTGACCGTGCCGACCCCTATCGATGGCAGCCGACGGCCGGATCTCACCCCGCTGATCAAGGCCAGCGAAACGCTCGGCAGGGTGGTGGGGCAGGGTGACGTGGTCATCTATGAGTCCACCGTCTACCCGGGGGCGACCGAGGAAGACTGCATTCCGGTGATCGAGAAGGTGTCCGGCCTGGTCTATAACCGAGACTTCTACGCCGGCTACAGCCCCGAGCGGATCAATCCTGGCGACAAGGAGCATCGCGTTACCGCGATCACCAAGGTGACATCGGGCTCGACCCCGGAAGTGGCTGATTTTGTGGACGCCCTTTATCGGCGGGTGATCACGGCAGGCACCCACAAGGCAAGCTCGATCGCCGTGGCAGAGGCAGCCAAGGTGATCGAGAATACCCAGCGCGATGTGAACATCGCGCTGATCAATGAGCTCTCCATGATCTTCAACCGCCTGGGTATCGATACCGAGGAAGTGCTGCTGGCGGCCGGGACGAAATGGAACTTTCTGCCGTTTCGGCCTGGACTGGTCGGTGGGCACTGTATCGGTGTCGACCCGTACTATCTCACCCACAAGGCGCAGCAGGTGGGTTATCACCCCGAAGTGATTCTCTCTGGACGGCGCATCAATGACGGCATGGGTGCCTATGTGTCAGCGCAGCTCATCAAGAGCATGCTGAAGGCGCGGATTCATGTTCAAGGCGCACGAGTGCTGGTGATGGGCCTGACGTTCAAGGAGAACTGCCCGGACCTGCGCAACACCCGAGTGGTGGATATCGTTGATGAGATGAGCGATTACGGCGTTACCGTGGATGTTCACGATCCGCATGTGGATGCCAGGGAAGCCGAGAGCGAGTACGGTATCAGGCCCGTGACCTCACCCGAGGCTGGGGCCTATGACGCCATCATTGTAGCGGTGGCCCATCGCGAATTCATGGACCTTGGCGCTTCACTCATCCGCCAGTGGGGCAAACCGGCTCATGTCCTCTATGACCTCAAGTATATGCTCCCCATGGGAGAGTCGGACCTGAGGCTGTAGTCGCCAGGAGGCGTCCCGAGAGGGGCATGATTGTTGCCTGACTATGAGGAATCGAGTGTTTATATCAACGGAGAGGCGTGGCCGTGGCTCATTGCAGGTCGGGAGCCATTACTATCGTACCTATGGACTTACCCTGGCGTCTCAATTGGCGCTCCCGGAACTTTCTCCCATAGCGGCGTGTGAGACCTCCGATGTTGAGGTCGTCCTCGGTGAGGTGTCTAAAACACTTGAGGGTGGCAAGCGCAAGAACCGCTGGGTAGAAGTGCGTGATGGAATCTGTCAGATCACGATAAGTGGCGTCGCCAGATATTGCTGTGAGCATGGGAAGCGCATCGTGGTGGATCAACGCTGCGGCGGTGACAGCACTTCGGAGGTGGATCCGGGGGACGTGCGGCTGTTCCTTCTTGGCTCCGCCCTGGGGGCATTGCTCCATCAGCGCCACTGGCTGCCCCTGCATGTCAGTGCCCTGTCGACACCGGCCGGTGTCTGGGCCTTCACCGGTCACTCCGGGGCGGGCAAGTCAACGCTGGGAAGTTGGCTCAACCGCCATCATGGCTGGCCAATGCTGACCGATGATGTGGCCGTCATCAAACCCGAGCTTTCCCTCCCTCTGCTCCATCCTGGGCCTCCCAGGGCCAAGCTGTGGCGCGATGCGCTGCAGGCACTGGGTATTGATACCGATAGCCTGGTTCGAGATCTGACGCGTGCAGAAAAGTTCCATGTGCCGTTGCAGGAAGGGTTTCAGCATCGTGCAGAGCCTCTTGCAGCCCTGGTGCAACTGGAACGTGGAGAGGCGCATGAACCCGCTCAACTGACACGCCTGCAGGGAGTGGAAGCCTTCCGCACGATCATGGCGTCGCTCTATCGACCCGAGATGGCCGATGCGTTCAACAGTGCCGGCCAGCTGATGAAGGATTCGGCTGTCCTGGCCGGTAAAATTCGCGTATATCGCTATCGACGGCCCTGGACACTGGATAGCATTGACGAGAGCCTCGCCCCTCTACTGGCAGAAATCGATGCCCGGTCTGGGCGGCCCCCAGAATGATAGGCAGACTCTGAGGCTTCCTCGCAATTTCCGTCCCTGAAAGCAAGTGGCGAGCAAGTCATGAGCCCTGCTCGCCAATGTTGCGATCATCTGAATTCGGGACGATATCCTTCAGGAAGCGAGGGCTCCGAAGGCATCACTCGGATTGCTGTCGGATGGAAAGGGTGCTGCATCACTATTGAATGCATCACCCGCATGGGTGATGTCCCTCAACTCGCCCAATTCCTGGACGGTGGGACTTTCGTAGGTCTTTCGTTCATTCATATTCATTAACATCATCTCCTTGTTGAGCCATCTATAGAGACTCCGCATGCCGCTGTTCTGCATGCATTCCGAGTGTAATATATGGCAGAAAAAAAGCAACCTTTTGTTACAAATCAGAGGTGGCTGCATGCTCTACTAAAGGTGCACTGAAGGCTATCGGATCATGGGAAGGAAAGTCCAAGGATTATCGAGCATCAACTGGTTAGTTGGGCTCACTGCGAGTGTTTTTCAAATAACACCCCACAACGGTATATTCCGCGAAACCATGACCACCGGATACTGGCACGCGTCCAGCCACCACCCAGGCGTGAGCCTTGAATTCGCCGCTCTCTCTGTTCCTGGTCAGGCCGAAATAGAGCGCATAGGGGATGCGAAAAAGGCCAAGCAGCAGACGCGCCGTCACGGCTTGGGGAAAGCAGTTGGCGACCCAGGGAGTGTAACGCGAGGCCAGCCGAATCACATGGGCAATCTGGATGGCGCGCCTTTCCTGCTCTGTAGTGAGCAGTTGAGTATAAGACTGAAGTCCAACCGAGTGACCAAGATAGGGCGCAAGCCTTCTGAAAGTGATCGTAAGTATGACTAGACGGCTGATCCCCAGCATGAGCCAGGTGGGTAAAAGCCAGACCTTGGTGAACGAAGGTTTTTTCAGCAGCGAGACGGTACGACGCATGTATGAGTTCATGATGTCCAGATGAACGGCTGCAGTATCTTGGTAGAAGCGTGGTGACAATTCGTTGTCTGCTTTTTCTTTTATGCCGATGCGTGCGCTGGAGGACAGGGGTTCTAGTTCACTTGACGAACCAGACCGTTGGCCATCAGCTCCTGAACAAATGCCTGTAGATCGCGACGACACTTATCTGCCTCGACTTCGTATTCATGTGTGATGGTTTCGACCAGCCCTTCGATACTGATCGGGGATTCCAGGAGTTCGAACGCTCGCGCGCCCACGCCGGAAATACCGTAGTAGCGTCCTGCCACGGCGTTCATCATGACCAATTCCCCGTCCAGGTCGGCGGCTACGAGATCCGGGGTTCGCTCCAGAAGAATGTTATTGTCTGGCAATGAGTTCAACATGTGGTGGTTACCTTCGATAATATTTTTATTTCTAACTGTAACCACCAGCGCGACAGAAATTTGTCGCGCTGGTGATGTTCCTTACTTCGCATTAACGGGATATCCTGCATTCAGGATGCGAGTTCTCCATTTCCCCAAGCGGAGTTGTCGATAAATTGCTGAGAATCACTGTTCGCAGCATTACCATTTTGAGTGATTTCCTTAAGGTCACCCAGCTCGTTAAGGGTAGGAGTTTCGTAGCACTTTCGCTCTACATGATGCATAATTATTTCCTCTTATAGACTAGCTTTATCTTAAGTCTGTCAATTTCCGACAGCGCTTTTATTGTAGCGCTTAAAGAAAAAGCGCACCAGCCGTCTTCAATGGGCTATTCATTACCTTCTTCGGCGTAGCGAATGAAGCCGCCAACCGACATCCCACGCAACAACCACAGCCGGAAACGAGCTTCGACCCAAGGGTCGTCCCACCCCTCAGTAGGCCACTCGCTGATGGCTTGTTCCATGCCTTCCAGGTCCAGATACCGCCCGGCGCTTTCATGGGCTTTCAACTTCTCCAGCTCCTGACGCATCTGTGGCAGGAGCTTCTCGGCGTTATCATGCCAGTCCGGCGCCTGGAGCCCTCGGGTGGGCGTGTCGAGAATCTCGCTGGGCAGGATCCCCTGCATCGTTCTGCGAATCAGCCATTTGGTGTGCCCGTCGCCCAGGTATTGTGATTCGGGGACGGCCAGGCAGAAGGCCATCAGCTCGCGATCGGCAGTAGGGTCGCGATCCTCCATGCCGTGCAAGTTGGTGATGGCGTTGTATTCCCCGGTATCGATACGGTAGAGGGAGGTGATGCGCTGCTTGCGTCCCTGCCAGCCTGGCTGGTGGCTCAGGTCGAAGCCCATCCTCCGGGCACGCTCCTCGCTGTTCATCCTGTGCGACCAGGCGGGATTGATGGAGGAATACTCGAACAAGGTGGCGATTCTTCTCTGGGAGCGCTCGCGGGCCCGCCATATCGTGTTGGGCACCAGCGGCATCAGGCAGGGTCGAATCATGCGGCGCCAGTGCAGGTTGGGATTACGCCCCTTGAGTTGGCGATATAGCTTGGTCAGCGTCAGCCACTTTCCGTGGGCGAGCAGCCAGGGCAGGTAGGGCATGCCATCATGGGAAATGCTCATGTTGCCCAGGTTTCCATTGAGCAACACCTTGACCCCACGCTGCGCTGCATCTTCGCGTATCGCCTTCTCCCATACCATGTTGCAGGCATTGAGAGGCGCGCGATCCAGCTGTTCGATCACTTCATGGAGATCATCCAGCGGGGTAGCCGTCTCATCTCGGCGCAGTATCACGTGCTCGATGTTGTCGAAGCGCCCGGCGAGCGCCTTGGCCCCCATCGTTTCATCGGCGTGCCTATGGCGGGGGACCGGCCCGCTGAAACCCTCCCGGGGAGCAGCCGTGTACGCCAGCAGAGGCTCGTCTTGCTGGCCGAGAAGCCCCGCTGCTACAGCGGTCACGGTCGAACTGTCGAGCCCCGAGCTCAGGTGAGAGGCAATGGGGCCGCGGCTGCGCAGGCGGCGACACGTTGCCCGTTCCAGTTGCTCTTTGAGGGCTTCCTCGTATTCATCATCGCTTCCCAGTCGAATCTCTCGGTCGGGATCGAAGCGGAAGTAGTAACGCTTGCCCAGCCTTCCCTTGTCGAGTTCCACCACCTGGCCGGGTTCCACCCGGAAAATATCCCGATAAAGCGATTGGGGGCCGTTCATGGGCATCAGGCAGAGATAGTCGTGGAGGCTCTCTTCACAAAGCGCCTTGGTCAGGCCGGGTACTGCAAACAGCGCCTTGGGCATGCTGGCGAAGGCGAAGAGGTCGTCGCGCCAATACCAGAAGAGGGGGCGCATGCCCAGCGCATCGCGTGCCAGCCAGAGACGCTGGCGACGCGGCTGCCAGCAAGCGAGGGCGTAGTCACCGAGCAGGTGCCCGGGGGCCTCACTGTCCCAGCGGGCGCAGGCATGGAAGGCGATCTCGCTGTCAGCCATCTGAGCAGCTCGGCTGGGCGCGATATCCAGCTGAGCGATGAGCTCTTCGCGGTTATCCAGCCGGCCATCGAATACCATCGCCAGCTGCTGGCCCTGGTGCCAGAGGGGCTGTCGGTCGAGGCTGTCCTCAGGGGTGATGCGCAGCAGGGTTCGAGCCAGGCCTGCGCTGCCCTGGTGCCAGCTGTGCTGGGCGTCCTGGCCATAAGGGGCCAGCAGGATCTGCATGCGATACAGGGTGTCGCGGTCCAGGTGGCTGCCGTTCAGGTGGATCAGGCCAGCAATGGCGGTCATGATGCCCTCCGGGCGGCCTGGGCGGGTATCAGCAGGTCGCCCAACTGCTCGAAGAGCCTTTCTGCCACCTCGTCGGGATGACGGACGGTCAGGACATGGCGATAGAAGCGTGCCACGTCCTGTCCCGTGCCGATGGCGGCCAGGTGGATCGGGCTGCGCTCCACTTCGGCGATGATACGGCGCAGGTGACGCTCCAGGAATTCGCGGCCGTTGGCCTGGGCGGTGGCCTTGTCGTAGGGCGCGCCATCCGAGAGCACGATCAGGATCTTGTGGGGCTCGCTCCTTCGTGACAGGCGCTGTGCGGCCCAGTGAAGTGCCTCTCCATCGATGTTTTCATGCCCGGGCGACTCGCGAAGCAGGAAGCCGAGCTGTGGGCGCACGCGACGCCAGGGTTGTTCGGCTGACTTGTAGATGATATGGCGAATGGCGTTGAGCCGCCCGGGTGAGCTGCCCGTACCATGCCGGCGCCAGCGTGTCGCCGGCGGATTGTCCGCCGTATAACGGGTAGTAAAGCCCAGCACCTCGCAGCGAATCTGGCAGGTTTCCAGGGTATGGACGGCCAGGTCGATGGCCAGTGCCGCCATATGACGCCGCCGACCGCTCATGGAGCCCGACTGGTCGACCAACAGGGTTACACAGGCATCCGGCAGGGGGCTGGTCTGTTCGAAGCGAAAGACCCTTCGTGTGGGCGTGTCGCCGACCAGACGAGCCAGGCGGCGGCTGTCCAGTCGGCCTTCCTCCTGATCGAATTGCCAGTGGCGCTGCCGAGCGGCCATCAGTCTGCGCTGCAGGCGATGCGCCAACTGACGAACACGCCGGCGATCAAGGGTATCGAGTCCACGCAACGCGGTGGCATCCTCCGGTGTTGCCCAGTAGCTGGCGAAATGTTCCTCATCCCATTGCCTGGTGTATACCGCATAGCCTTGGCGGTGATCGTCGCGCTCGGCGAGCTCCTCGGCCAGGCTGGGGCTGGTAGGCTCTTCGCTCTCCTGGTCTTCCTGCTCACTGCTGCCCTCTGGACTTGTGGCTTCTGCCTCGGTGGACGATGGTGTCTCGGATCGGTAAATCAACTCCAGTTGGATAATCAGATCGGCCAGGCTGTCGGTGAAGGCCTGGCTGTCGTCGAGGTGCTCGGCAGCGTCTCCAAGAGCTTCCAGCAGGCGGCTTTTATCGATGCCATTGCTGGCCGTAGGTGCACTTTTTTGTCGCTTGCGCTGCAGCAGGTTTCGCATCACCCGGGCTGGCCAGGCGCAGCCATCGGATGCGCCCGGGGAGGGGAGAGCCGGTTCGGCCGGTTCTTGCCTGGCGAATAGCTGGCGCGCGACTCGATAGAGTGCCTGCTTGGCGCCATCCTCGGGGCTGGTGTTTACCAGTCTTGCCAGGTTGCTGGCCATGCCGGGCAACTCGGCGCTGGCCAGTGTTTCCACACGAGCGCGCTCGAGGACGTCATACCAGGTGCGCTGGTCGATGCTGAAGCGTTGCGGTTGTGATGGGTCGTGCCAGCGACGCCAGGCCGCCAGGGCGTCGACGGTGCCACGTGTGACGGGCAGGTGGGGAGAGGTACCGGGTAACTGGCGGGGCGTCTCCCGGCCGGCAGCGTAGGTGCGCTCCCAAGCCGCGGCAAGCTCTGCTTGTCGCGGGACGTCAGAAGAGAGGGCTGGCATGACGGCTATCCTGATACAGGTCGACGTCGAAGCAGCGCTGGTAGATCTCGTTGACCAGCGGGCGCTCCGTCTCGTCACAGCGATTGAAGAAGGTCAGGCGCATCGCCTCATGAGTATCGCCGAGAAGGGCAGCGTTTTCTCCCCAGGACACCAGTGTGCGCAGCGAGATAAGCGAGGAGAGGTCACCCTGCTCGAACGCCTGGCGTGCCAGGTTGGCGAACGCCACCATGCCGGCGACGCTGTCGGCGGCCAGGTCGGGAAGGCGTGACTGGAGAATGGCCTCTTCCTGCTCGGCGGGCAGGTAGCCCAGTTCGGTAATGACCTGCCAGCGATCAAGCTGGGCCTGGTTGAGGGCCTGGGTGCCCGCGTAGAGGCCGCTGGGATCCCCCTGGCCTGCCGTGTTGGCCGTGGCGAACAGGCGAAAGTCCGGGTGAGGAGTGATCACTTGGTTCTGATCGAGCAGTGTCAGCTTTCCGGTGGATTCCAGCACGCGCTGGATGACGAACATGACGTCCGGGCGACCAGCGTCGTACTCATCGAAGATCAGTGCCATGGGCCGCTGCATGGCCCACACCAGCATGCCGGGCACGAATTCTGTCACCTGCTTGCCTTCGCGAATCATCACCATGTCTCTTCCGATCAGGTCGGTGCGAGTGATGTGTCCGTCCAGGTTGATGCGAATGCAGGGCCAGTTGAGCCTGGCGGCAACCTGTTCGATATGTGACGACTTGCCGCTGCCATGGGGACCGTGCAGATAGACTCTGCGATTGTGAGCAAAGCCCAGCAGCAGTGCGCGTGTAACGTCGGGCACGAAGCGAAAGGCGCGGTCCTGCTCGGGCACGTGAGGGTCAGCTTCACGAAAGGCGGGTACCGTCCAAGGTACCTCGAGCTGGAAGGCCTGCCGAGTATCACAGATGGCCTCAGGGCTCAGCTGGCTAGAATCGTTCATGAGGAGGTTACAAGGTCCTTTCATCGGGTCAGGCATGCTGCCCATCGACGGGGGAGGCGTTCCGTATCGGTCATTGGGCCGTGGGCGTACCAGGGCAAGGCGGTGCCATCGTCCACGTCCCCATCTTCCACGCTAGCAGATCGCTCGGCGGACAAGCAACAATATGCATCTTTTTGTGTTCTTATGTTAACCTGCAGGGCAGACAAGAGATCCTTTCATGGCGAGGCTCTCGCAACATAAAGCGGCTGGCAGCATCGTACGCAAGGATATGACATGGCAGCTTTCTCATCTCGAGCACCAGCGCTGAGCAAGGAGTTTCGCTTGTTGCTGCTGTTTTCCAGACTGGAGCTTGACGACGCCCAGGCCAGGGCAGCACAGTTGCTCTGCGACGAGGTAGGGGACTGGGAGGCGTTTCGCCATATGGCGACCCATCGCTTCATCCTTCCCATGGCGTACCGCCATCTTCGTCGCCTTCAGCCTCCTACGCTGCCAGCCGAACTGCTCGCCCTGATGAAGCAACAGGTAATGTTGCACTATCGACACGGCCTGAGCGGGATTACCAGCGTGGGAGAGATCCACCAGCAGCTGCTGGCACCGCTGGATATTCCCTACGTGACCTTCAAGGGTCCATCGCTAGCTGTTCGCTATTACGACGAGCCGGCTATGCGCTTCTGTCGCGATATCGACATCCTGGTGCCCAGGGAGCGGATGCCGGCGTTGCTGGCCCATGCCCTGGCAGAGGGTTATCGGCCGCTGGATCCGCACGAGCTGGCGGCCGATCCCGTCAGCCTGACGTTCGTTGCGCGTTACCAGAAAGTGATCACGCTCCTTTCGCCGCGCGGTGTCAAGGTCGAGTTCCACTCGCGTATCGACAATATCGGCACGGTATACGATTCACGAGCGCTGATCGACGAGGCGGAGCCGATTCGCGTTGGTAACGCTGAGGTGGCGGTTCTGCCGACCGATGAGCTCTTCGTCTATGTCTGCTGGCACCATACCAAGCACTTCTGGTCACGACTGCACTGGTTGGTCGATCTTGACGCGATGCAACGCCACCCGAGTTTCGATCGCCAGAGCGTCCTTGCCTGTGCCGATCGTCACGGGCTGAGCGCCACGGTCGAGATTTGCCTGAAAATGGCTGAGCTCTTGGGCTCGCCCGACTTCGACCCTGACGGCCATCATGACGAGCGACTCGATGAGCTGTTGAAACTTTCACTGGAGGCCATGCAGGGTGACCTGGAGGTCGAGTATCGACTGGCCAGCCAGAAGCCGACCCCTGACTTTGCCTTTCACTGGCAGACGGATAGCGGCCACCGGCTTCGCTGGAAGCTGCTCGGCTGGCTGCGGATCTTTCGCCCGAGCTATGCCGACTATCTCGAGTGGCCGTTGTCGTCACGCTGGCAGTGGCTGTACCGTCCCTTACGCCCCTTGCGAGAGTGCCGACGCCGTTGGCCCCAATCCCGACACTGACGAGCCCCCAGGAACAGTCATGCCTTCGATTGCCAAGTTGATTGAGCCGCTGAGCACCCTGCGGCGAATCTTCCCCATCCTCTGGGCCAGCAGCCGTAAATGGACGCTGATTTCCACCGGTCTCATGGTGCTGGAGATTCTCTTCGGGCTGGGGGTGCTGTTTCTGCTGAAGCAACTTGTCGACGTGGTGACGACGATGCTGGGCAGCGATGCGCCTGCGCAAGGCATTCAGTACGTACTCTGGGCAGTGGCGGCAACCGGCTTCTGCTCGCTGGGGTATCTGGCTGCCCGGGGCTTCTCCGCACTTGCCAGGGAAACCCAGGGATTGCTCGTGGCGGAGCGTATCGACCAGTACATCCACGAGCGTGCCGTGGGCGCAGATCTCGCCTTCTACGAAAGCCCGCGCTATTTCGACACTCTGCAGCGCGCCCGGGAGTCAGGCAACCAGCGCCCTGTGCAAGTCGTCAACAACCTGATGCTGCTGGTAAAGAATACGCTGATGCTGGGCGCTATCGTGGTGCTGTTGGCCACCATCAACTGGATGCTGCTGCCGTTGCTGATCGTAGCCATCGTGCCGGCGCTGTTGGTCAGGTTGCGTTTCACGCGCCGACTCTACGATTGGCAGCGCAAGCGGACCCAGATGGAGCGCCGGGCGGGCTATCTGGACTGGCTGTTGACCTCGGATATCAACGCCAAGGAACTTCGTCTCAATCAGTTGGGTGACTTTCTTCGCGAACGCTATGCCGAGCTGAGAGCCTTGATTCGCCGGGAAAGGCTGGCGATCAGTCGCCAGCGTACCATTGTCGAGGTGGGTGTGTCGGCGGTAGCCACGTTGGCCTTCTTCTCGGCACTGGGATACCTGGCATGGGAAACCTCCGAAGGTCGCAACAGTGTTGGTGACCTGGTGCTTTTCCTGCTGGTGTTCCAGCGTGCCCAGTCCATGGGACAGGAACTCGTAGGACAACTCTCCAGGCTTTATGAAGATCATCTGTATATCGGTCTGCTGTTCGAATTTCTCGACGTGCGCCCGGTCATATCGGAGCCCGCCGATCCCAGGCCGTTACCCTCGCGCATGAGCCAGGGGGTGAGCTTCGAGAATGTCAGCTTTTGCTATCCTGGCACCTCCCGGGAGGTGCTTCACAACATCAATCTTACTATTCGGCCAGGGCAGGTCGTGGCGCTGGTGGGGGCCAATGGATCCGGCAAGACGTCACTGATCAAGCTGCTCTGTCGCCTCTACGATCCCAGTTCGGGGCGTATCTCTCTGGATGGGGTAGACGCCCGGGAGTACTCCCTCGACGACTACCGGCGCAAATTCAGCGTGATCTTCCAGGACTACGGCAAATATGCCGATACCGTGCGCAGCAACATTCGCTACGGTGATATCCGTCAGCCCGAGGATACGCCGCTGGTCGAGGCCGCGGGAGAGAAGTCGGGGGCAGACCCCTTCATTACCTCCTTGCATAGCGGCTACGACACGCCGCTGACCCGCATGTTCGATGATGGCCAGGAACTCAGCATCGGCCAGTGGCAGAAGGTGGCCCTGGCCCGCGCCTTCATGCACCAATCCGAAGTGATCATCCTCGATGAGCCCACCAGCGCCCTCGATCCTGGGGCCGAGTTCGATCTGTTCGCCAACTTCCGAGAGCGGATCGACCATCGTGCCGCTCTGGTGATCAGCCACCGCCTTTCCACGGTGCGAATGGCGGATTACATCTACGTACTGGACGAAGGGGAAATTCGTGAAGCTGGCACCCATGACGAGCTGATACGTCAGGACGGCATTTACTGCAAATTGTTCAGCCAGCAGGCATACCACTACCGCGAGGTCGAGGCGTGAACGGGCGCACCAAGTGGCATCGTGTGTCTCGGTGCGCGTCCAGCCTCGCCCACGCTGCTGGAAGCCATGGCGCTTAAGTGCCGGCATCAGCTGGTCGAGGAGGGCTTCTCTTTCTACCAGGGTGGCATGGGGTTAGCCTGCTATCCCGCAATATCTCCCTGGACGGCAGGGCTGAGGGCTTCGTCGAAGTATTTCTCGAGTGAAAGTGGGTCTTTACCGCGAGAAGGCCCGAGGCGCGGCCTCAAGGCCGCGCCTTTTCTGTTCTTCGGGTCGCCAGGAATTGATGCCTTCGCCGTTCTCGCATCACGTTTCTCAGCATGGAGGAGATCATGCCACGCTTCCGCTTGTTCGGCTTCGAAACCCTGGCCGATATGGACCTGGCCACGCCCATGGCGAAAGCCGTGTCAGCTCAGGGGGCTGAACTGTCGTTCAGCTGCCACTCGGCTGAAGCGCAACGTGTTACTGGCGATGCCCTGTACCTCAGTAAAAGCCTCAACGCATCGGGGGATCCTTCCGTTCAACTGTTCGAGGTGAGTGGATCGTCCTGGTTGATGCGCTTTCCGGAGATTGCCGACTTCTATCTTCGGCCGGGAGAAATCGAGTGCCGGCTGGTCGATCCGGCGCTGGTTTACATGGTCGATGTTCTGCTGCTGGGGCACGTCATGGCCTGCTACCTGGAGCGTCAGGGCATTCTGGCCCTGCATGCGGGCGCACTCGCAGTCGGCAACCAGGCCGTGCTGCTCGCCGGAGACAAGGGGGCGGGCAAGAGCACCATGGTGACCTCCATGGTCGCAGCGGGGTACTCCTTGATGGCAGACGATATCGCCGCCGTGGAGGAAGTCAGGGGGACGGTGCTCTGTCGCTCGGCCTTTCCCCAGGTCAAGCTGACGCCCGAGCAGCTTGAACGCTTCGCGAAGGGGGAAAGCAGGTCATATCCGCGCTTTCACCCGGGCTTTACCAAGCTGAGCGTGCCGGTGGCCGACCTGGGTGCTTTCGATCCCGGGCCTTGCCCGGTGGGAGCGATTTACCTGCTAGAAAGGGGCAGTGACGAGAGCCTGCTTATCGAGACTCTGCCGCCTGCCAGGGCGGTGGTGGAACTGGCCAGGCAATCTTTCCTCGGTCATATACTCGAAGTTACCCCCATGGTGCGTGACCGCTTCGCCCACCTCGTGCGTGTGGTCCGCACCGTTCCTGTCAAGCGCCTGAGGTATCCCGACGGCCTCCGTCATCTGGTTGACGTGCATGCGGCCATCGAGCGGGACCTGGAGGTTCGGAAGTGACGGACAGCTAACCCGATGGTGACGCCCCAGGATATGCCCCTTTCCGGGGCCGTTATCGGGCCGAGGAAACCTGCCATGTGCTGCCGGGGTGACGGCATGATCTTGGCTATGATTCCCAATGAGCTGACAATGCTAGCCAGGACCCATAGCCTGGACGGTATCAGCGCAGCGTTCTGGCAGCTGTTGATGCGGCATGGTTAATGGTTAGAGCAGCGAACATTTCAGATGCCGCTGATCCGGTACCTGGTAGCTCGCGAGAGGCTTGAGGCCGACATGAACGTATTAGTTGAGAAGGTGCGAGCGGAGGGGCTGCTGGCGCGGCACGACCCGGTACCGCAAGCCCGTGGCGCGGCGGCATGAGGTGGCTCTGGCAGGAGCCGCAAGTAGGGCTGCGTGCCCTCCTGCTGCTGCTTTTCATCACCTTGCTGGTGGTGAGGCCCTGGGCGCATTGGGGGGTGCCCTTGCTGGGGTTGGTCCTGCTGATGCCCTGCACGGTCGCCATCGGGCTGTTGGGCTTAAAGCGAGTTGCTGGCGCGATGCCGATCCACCTCGAGCGCGATGACTGGCTGTGGATCCTGGTACTGCTGGCCTTTGGCGGGTTCTGGTTGCTGGATGTTGCACGCACTGGGCGCTGGCCGTCGGATTCCATCGGATGGGCGATTCCACTGCCGCTCTGGCCGCTGCTGGCAGTGGTGCTTTTCATATGGTTGCTGCGTTATCCGCCCGGGGTGCGTGTATTCTGGGTGGCGGTGTGTGGAGGTGCACTTGGCGCCGGTTCGGTGGCCCTTTACGAGCGACTGGTGCTGGGCGAGGGTCGGGCCAGCAACGACCTGAACGCGATTCCTTTCGGTAACCTGTCCTTACTGCTCGGAGGACTCTCGCTGCTGGCCCTTCTGTGGTGTCTTCGCCGCGGTCATGCGCGTTCGCCGGTGCTGGCGTCCATGGCCCTGCTGGCGGCGCTCTTTGGCATCCTGGGTTCGCTACTCTCGGGAACTCGCGGTGGCTGGCTGGCGCTGCCCTTCCTTCTGGTGCTGTGGTTCCGCTCCTCGAGGGACCTGTTGCCGGGCGTCTGGCGATATATCTCGGTTGGACTGGTGGCCTTTGTCATCGCCGGGGCGGTGCTTCTGCCCAGCAGCAACGTGACCCCGCGCCTGGTGGCGGCGGTGAGTGAGGCGCAGCAGCTCGGGGCCGGGGAGGTGCGCGGCTCACTCGGACTGCGCCTGGAAATGTGGCGCAGTGGCTTGATGCTCTGGAGCGAGAAGCCGCTGCTGGGCTGGGGCGAGGGTGGTGTCGTGCAGCGTGTCCGCGCCCTCATCGCCGATGACCAGCTCAGCCCTCGGATTGAGAGCTTCAACCAGATGCATAGCGATCTCATCGATACGGCTGCTCGGCGCGGTTTGTTGGGTGTGACGGCGCTGCTGATGCTTTACGGGGTCCCGCTGTGGCTGTTCTGGCGACGCTTGCGCTCGGCGGGAAGTGCCGAGATCCAGCTGATGGCCGGGGCCGGCATGATGGTCTGCGTCGCCTATATCAGTTTCGGCCTGAGTCAGTCGATGCTGCGTGACCCCCTGGGATTGAGCGGCTATCTGGGACTGTGCCTTGCCTGCTGGGTGACGCTGCGTGCCAGCCAGCAGGCGTGATGCTTGCCAGCTTGCCCTGCTTCGAGCGAGTCGATCGTCATTCCGGCTTGAGCTGATCGACGAAGCAGGGCGGTGACGCCAGCTCACTATCGGCTGCGTCTTCCTGATATAGCGCTTGTAGAATGGCCTCACCGAGGATCGGAAGATGTGACCCTTCCAGGTCACGGGCCGCCGATAGCAGCGTCAGCCGGCCCTGCCGGGCGTGTCGCATCAGCGGGATCAGGTTCTCGGGCGCATCCCGCAGTTCTCCTCGGTAGCGAGTACAGAACACCTCCTCGCTGATCTCGCCAAGGTGGTATTGACGGCGCAGCGCGGGTGAGGGGGACGCGTCTCGGTACCAGTCGGTAAGAGCAAGGCTCTCGCGGCGCTTGCCGCGTGGCCAGAGGCGATCGACCAGCACTCTGGCCCCATCCTCGGCATGCACCGGCTGGTAAATTCGCTTGAACTCGATCTCATAGGCCATCGTTAGCCTCCCGCCTTCAGGTCATTAAGCACTTGCCGGGCCTGCTCCTGCCAGGCACCGGGGATGGCGACCGCTCGCTGCAGGGCCTTGCGGGCCTCATCTGGCTCCCCCAACTCGCGATGCAGCAGCGCCAGATTGAGCCAGGCCACGGCGAGGTCAGGCTCCTGCGCAACGGCCTGCTCGAAGGCGTCGATGGCCCCTTGGCTGTCGCCGGTGGCGTGGCGGGTATTGCCCAGCGCGAAATGACCCATGGCCGTTTCCGGATGCCGTTCCGTGAAGGCTTCCCAGGCGGGCAGGGCGGCCTTCGCCCCCTGGACGCGCTCGAAGTCGGCTATGGCGTCCAAGGCTGCCTTGCCATCACCCGTGGCTGGCATCTCGCCCGGGGGCAGGGCGACGAATGCCCAGCGGTCGCTGCGGGCCCAGGTGGCATCGAAGCGCTTGAAGGATTCGATGCGCTCTGGCTCCATGCCGCTATGCAGGATCAGCGTTTCCTCGTCCAGGTCGAAGCCGATGGCTACGGCGTAGTGCCAGACCGGCCAGGCCGGTAGGGAGAGGTTCTGCATCACCACCACCGGATGGCCGGCGTCGATCTCGGTCAGCAGGGCGTCGAGGTTGCCGTCGATCCGGAACGGGATGCGGCCGTAGCGACGCACGGTGCCCAGCATCTCGGGCTGGACGCTGCCTTCGCGCCCGGGCAGGAAGACCTGGGGTATCAGGGTATCGACCTTCGCCGGCACGCCGGAGGCGTTGAGCACCATGGCCAGCGAGGCGGGGCCGCACTGGTAGTCGCGCTGGCCGTGGAAGGGGGTGTCAGCGAGCAGGGTGCGGCGGGGCAATTCGCGTTCGGTGGTGTCGGCCAGTTGCGGGGTGCTGGCGCATCCGGCCAGTGTCAGGAGCAGCAGCGCTAACGCAAGAACGCCCGCGGCGCGGGCGTTCCTGGTATGCGGCTGCCTATCACGGCAGTGCATCATGGGGATCGTGCTCAGCGGGTGAAGGGAAAGACGTTGGTCAGGCCGAGGATATCGGTGACCAGCAGGATCACGAAGACGGCGAACAGGGCGCCGACCACGCTGGCACCGGCCGGCAGCTGCTCGAGCCGGTCGGCCATCTGGGCGGCTTCCGCATCGGAGAGGGCGGCCACGCGGGCTTCCACTTCGGCGGGGTCGACGCCCTGAGCGACGAGCTGCTCCTGGACATCGTCGCGGGCGAGGATCTCGTGGATCCGCTCCCGATCTCCCTGAGTGCGTTCGACGTTCAGGGCATCCTGAGTCGTGACCAGGCTACTTCCCGGGCTGGCCGGCGCGGCGGCCACCGGCAGGCTGCCCAGTACCAGGGCGGCGATCAGCAGCGGGCTGAGGTAACGGCAGATCTTCTTCATCATGTCGGTGTTCCTTCTTCTTGGGTTGGGCTTCCGGCTCCAGGCTTCGGCGTACCTGCCTCCTTGCAGGCCGACGGAGCAACGATGCTCCTCCAGTATAGGACGGAATGATCTGAAATTTCATGCCCTTGTGGAAGTTGAGTTGGCTCTGCCATTGAGTCCCGACCTTGTAGGAGCGATCGGATCGAGGACTCGCCTTGAATCGCGATCAGTGCGTCCACCATCGCGATGCAAGCATCGCTCCCACAAAAAGTGGCGCTCTCAATGGCGCTTCCCCAACTTCAGCCGATCCGGTAGGAAGAGGGCAGCTCGGCGAGAAGGCCGCGGCCGCCGGCCAGCGTCAGGGCCAGGTCATGGAGGCCATCCCACAGCGGCACGCTGCTGCCCCCCTTGATCGCCAGGTCCAGGCGCTGGGCGAAGAGCAGTAGCTTGTGCAGTCGCTTCAGGGGCAGCCGGGTGATGGCCTGCTGGTAGGCCGGGCGGCGCTTCTCGAAGATCGGCGGCTTCTGGGCCTTGCAGGCATGCTCCAGGCTCTGGCCCTGGTCGAGGTGCTGCTGGATCGAGAGCAACAGGCGCAGCTCCCGGGACAGCGCCCAGAGCACGATGGGCGCCTCGACCCCCTCGCCGCGCAGGCCGGCCATGATCCGCGTGACCCGGGCTCGCTCGCCCTTGAGACAGGCGTCCATCAGGGTGAAGACATCATAGCGGGCACTGTCCTCCACGCCACCGGCGACTTCCCGGGGACCGACCCGAGCGCCTGCCGGCATCATCAGGGCCAGCTTCTGCAACTCCTGGTCGGCGGCGAGCAGGTTGCCCTCGGTGCGCTCGCCGAGCAGTCTTGCGGCATCGAGGTCCAGGGAGAGGCCGTGGCGGGAGGCTCGGTCGCGCAGCCAGAAGCCCAGCCGCGAGGGATCCACCGGCCAGACCGGCACGAAGAGCCCGACCTTGTCCAGGGCCTTGAACCAGGCGCTCTTCTGCTCGCGGTAGTCGAGCTTGCCGGTGGAGAGCAGCAGGACGTCGTCGCTGCCCTTGAGGGACTCGGCGTAGTCGCGCAGTGCCTTGGCGCCTTCCTGACCGGGCTTGCCACTGCTCAGCCGCACCTCTATGAGCCGCCGCGTGGCGAACAGCGAGAGGCTGGCGGCGGCCTCGGTGAGGCGTCCCCAGGCGAAGTTGGCCTCCACGTGCAGGACCTCGCGCTCATCGACCCCCGCCTGGCGAGCGGCGGCGCGAACGGCGTCGCAGGCCTCCATGTGCTGCAGCGGTTCCTCGCCGGATACCATCACCACCGGAGGCAGCTTCCTGGCCAGCGCGTCTTGAAGCTTGTCGGGAAAGACCTTCATCGATGCCTCTTTATATGGGCTTGCCATGCGGGGCTTTACCCGTCGACAGGTCTGCGAGGAGGCGCTGTGAACCCCTCCCTGGGCGCTACCGACGCCATCCCTGGCGTAGGACCTCCTCTTCGACCTGTCCCCGGCGCCCCTTGAAACATGCAGGTTCACCGAGTCGGTGTCATGAAGCCTTACAGTTCGGTTAACGCCCGCAGGCGGTCCATCAGCTGGCGTACGGCCTGGTCGCGTAGCCGCTCGCGCGTGGCCTCGCGCAGGTCATCCTGGGCCAACAGCGCGTCATCGTTGACCGTGAGGCGCTCGCTGACCTCGAGGCGCTGCTGGTCGAGCAGGTAGGCGCCGTCGGCGCGGCGCTGCACCGAGAAGGGCACCTCCAGGCTCATCTCCAGTTCACGCGGCCCGCTGTCGAGCACGCTCAGGCGCCGCTCACGGAAGCGCTCCGCGCCCAGGTTGAGCACCCTCTCCGCCTGCCCATCGATCCGGGTGCCGGCCCGCTCCAGTCGGCGGGTGACCTGCCGGGCCAGCTCGCTGTCCTCGCCCTCCAGGGCCAGGGACTCGATGGTCACCAGCGGCTGGTCGAGGCCGCGCAGGCGAAAGCCGCAGCCGGCCAGCGCCAGGGAGGCGCCGGCGGCGAGGCCGAGTTGTAGTAGGGTTCGGCGCTGCATGGGTCTCTCCCCGTCAGGGTGCGGCGTTCAGCCCACCACGATATTGACCAGCTTGCCGGGCACCACGATCACCTTGCGGACCGTCTTGTCCTTGGTATGGCGCTTTACGTTCTCCGCCGCCAGTGCCTGGGCCTCGATGGTCTCCTTGGTGGCGGAGGCCTCGACTTCGATGCGGGCACGCAGCTTGCCGTTGACCTGCACCACCAGCTCGATGCTGTCGCGCTTCAGGGCCGATTCGTCGACCTCCGGCCAGCGGGCATCGATCGCCGGTTCACTGTGCCCCAGTTCCTGCCACAGCGTGTGACAGGCGTGGGGGGTAATCGGTGCGAGCAGCAGCACGCAGGCTTCCACCGCCTCGCGGGCCACGGCCAGCCCCTGGGGCGAGGTGTCCCCAAACTTCGAGAGGGCGTTGGTCAGTTCCATCACAGCGGCGATGGCGGTATTGAAGGTGGTGCGCCGGCCGATGTCGTCGCCGGCCTTCTTGATCGTCTCGTGGGTCTTGCGACGCAGTTCGCGCTGCGCGTCGTCGAGGGCATCGAGGTCGAGCGTGCCGGGCTCGCCGGCCGCGAGGTGTTCGCTGACCAGGCGCCACAGGCGCTTGAGGAAGCGATGGGCCCCCTCGACGCCGGCGTCGGACCATTCCAGGGACTGCTCCGGCGGCGCGGCGAACATCATGAACAGGCGTACGGTGTCGGCGCCGAAGCGGTCGATCATGGATTGCGGGTCGACGCCATTGTTCTTGGACTTGGACATCTTCTCGATGCCGCCCATTTCCACCGGCTGGCCGTCACTAGCCAGCATGGCGCTGACCGGACGTCCCTTCTCGTCGCGCTTGACCTCGACGTCGGCGGGGTTGAACCACGCCTTGCCGCCGTTGGCGGTGGGGCGGTAGTAGGTCTCAGCGATCACCATGCCCTGGGTGAGCAGGCGCTGGAAGGGCTCGTCGCTCTTCACCAGCCCCAGGTCGCGCATCAGCTTGGTGAAGAAGCGGGCGTAGAGCAGGTGCAGGATGGCGTGCTCGATGCCGCCGATGTAGAGGTCCACCGGCAGCCAGTAGTCGACCCGCTCGTCGAGCATCGCCTCCATGTTGTCGGCGCAGCAGAAGCGCGCGAAGTACCAGGAGGACTCCATGAAGGTGTCGAAGGTGTCGGTCTCGCGGGTCCAGCCGTCGCCGAGATCATAGAATTCCGGCATGCGCTTGAGTGGCGACCCGGTGGCGTCAACGGTGACCTCCATGGGCAGGGCCACCGGCAGTTCCTCGTCGGTAAGCGGCACGGTCTGGCCCTCCGGGCCGTACTTGACCGGGATCGGCGCCCCCCAGTAGCGCTGGCGGGCCACGCCCCAGTCGCGCAGGCGGAAGTTGGTCTTCACCACACCGCGGCCGAGTTCCTCGAGGCGCTTGGCGATGGCCTCGAAGGCCGCCTCGAAGGCCAGGTCGTCGAACTCGCCGGAATTGATCAGCACGCCGTAGTCGTCATGGGCGCCCTGGGAGAGGTCCGGCGCCTGGCCGTTCTCGTCGGCGATCACCGCCTCGATGGGCAGCCCGTACTTGGTGGCGAACTCCCAGTCCCGCTGGTCGTGGCCGGGCACGGCCATGACGGCCCCGGTGCCGAACTCCATCAGCACGAAGTTGGCCACGTAGACCGGGACCTCGCGGCCGGTGAGGGGATGGACGGCCAGGTGGCCGGTGGGCATGCCCTTCTTCTCGCGGGTGGCCAGCTCGGCTTCCGAGGTGCCGCCGCGGGCGCACTCGGCGCAGAAGTCGACCAGCGCCGCATTGCTCTCGGCGGCCTGCTTGGCCAGCGGATGGTCGGCGGCCACGGCCATGTAGGTGACGCCCATCAGGGTGTCGGGACGCGTGGTATAGACCGCGAGCGGACCCTCGACGGCCTCGAGGCCGGAGCCCTCGGCGGGCTTGATATCGAAGGTGAGCTCCACGCCGCGCGACTTGCCGATCCAGTTGCGCTGCATGGTCTTGACCTGCTCGGGCCAGTCGATGCGCTCCAGGTCGGCCAGCAGTTCCTCGGCATAGTCGGTGATCTTGAGGAACCACAGCGGGATCTCCTTGCGCTCCACCTGGGCGCCGGAGCGCCAGCCGCGGCCCTCGATCACCTGCTCGTTGGCCAGCACCGTCTGGTCGACCGGGTCCCAGTTGACGGTGGACATCTTCTTGTAGACCAGCCCCTTCTCCACCAGCTTGGTGAAGAACCACTGCTCCCAGCGGTAGTAGTCGACATCGCAGGTGGCGAACTCGCGGCTCCAGTCGTAGGCGAAGCCCAGCGCCTTGAGCTGGCGGCGCATGTAGTCGATGTTGTCGTAGGTCCACTTGGCCGGCGGTACCCGGTTCTGGATCGCGGCGTTCTCCGCCGGCATGCCGAAGGCGTCCCAGCCCATGGGCTGCATGACGTTCTTGCCCTGCATGCGCTGGTAGCGGGAGACCACGTCGCCGATGGTGTAGTTGCGCACATGCCCCATGTGCAGCTTGCCGCTGGGGTAGGGGAACATCGACAGGCAGTAGAACTTCTCGCGGCTGGCGTCTTCTACCGCCTTGAAGCACTGGTTCTTGTCCCAGAACTGCTGGGCGTCGCGTTCGGTCTCGTGGGGCTTGTACTGTGCGTCCATCGCTCTCTTCGGGTACCTTGAAAGTCGAGCGCAGCGGCGTGGCGCTGCGCATGTCAGCGGCCCTTGTCCGGCGTCAAGATCTGGCGCCGTGGCGGCGCGAAACCATTGAATTTCCGGCGGGATGTCGTCTAAATGGCATTACTGGCTGGCCGCTAGGATACCCCAGCATGGCGGCCGGCGGCTACGGGGCAGCGCCGCCTGGCCGGACGCCCCAATCGCGATTCGAGGAGATCAGCATGAGCGAGCACAAGGACCCGCACCAGGAACACCGCCTTCGCGAGGGCTACGAGCGCATGCTCGACCGGCTGCGCGAGGGGGCCGACGAGCTGACCTGGGAGAACCTGCAGCAGGAGCTCGACGAGGCGGTGGAGTTCGAGGCCGAGCTGGAGGAGTTCACCAAGGACGAACTGTCGCTGCTGCGCGCCTGGGTCGAGCGCGATCTGAAGGAGATGCGTCGCTACCTCAATGCTGGCGGCGATAGCGTGGCCACCTGGCTGGGGATCGACCTCTCCATGCTGTCACGCAAGGTGGTGGAGTCACTGCTTTCCATCGCCGATCGCAGCGTGATCGAGCGGGAACAGCTCGAGGATGACCTGGAGGCGTCACGCGCCGACTATGTCGCCGGCGAGATGGCCGTCCCAGGGCGCATGGCCTGCGTGCACTGTGAAGCCATCGTGGAGCTGGAAGGGGTGACGCGGATCGAGCCCTGTCACCAGTGTGGCCATCGCTACTTCGTGCGTGCACCGAAGTAGATTCTCTCCCGACAGAGGCAATCCCATCGCAACTTCAGATCGCGATGGCGCCGGTAGGCGCCCAGGATAACCCCACCGCCGCTGCGCGGCGGATCGCGACGCAAGTCGAGGCGTCGAACCGTTCGCTCCTACTGGGCGGCCTCTTCACTACCTTAAAGGCTTGCCTCCATTACCAGGATGGCACCCACCACCAGCAGCGTCATGATGGCGGCATAGCCAAGGTTATGGCGCATCATCGTCGTCCCGCTGACGCCGTAGCGCCCCTGCAGCGAGAGGTTGATGCCGGAAAGGGGGCCGACGCTGGTCCCCACCGCCCAGGAGGCCAGGGCCACGAAGGCGAAAAGGGTCTGCCGGCCGGCGTCCAGATCGAGCATCGAGGCGAGTACCGACACGCCGATGATGGGGTGGAGCCCGGCCACGGCACTGACGACGATGGCCAGGAAGCTGGCGATGGCCTCCAGCGGGCCGAACTGGCCGAAGAGCGTCCAGGTGCTGCCGGTGGCGGCAGTAATGAACGTCGAGAGTCCCAGGGTCAGCAGCCCTGCGCAGAGGAACAGCGAGATCTCGCCTCTCATGGCCGGCAGTCGAGTGAGGGTGTGCTGATGGACCCGGTGAAGTGTCCAGTGCGGCCCGCGGGGCAGGTTGGCGAGCAGCGCCACGCCCGGCAACAGGAAGGTGATGATGCTGACGATGGAGAGCCTGGGCGTGATGACGTAATGGAACAGCATCACCAGCGCCGCCATGCTCACCGGCATCAGCAGGCTGCGCGGCGACAGCGAGAAGCCGGCGGTTTCGGTGAGCTCGAAACGGCGCGAGAGCTCCCCGACCGTCAGCATGCCCGACACCATGGCCAGGGGCAGGCCGAAGGTGAGGATCGTGGCGTAGTGCATCGCTGGTGCCAGGGTCATGACCACCCCCATGGAGGCGAAGAAGGGCGACCAGAGCGCGGCACTGGAAAGGCCGCGGTTGAGGCCCAGTAGCTGGGGCGTGGAGAGCGGTGCGCGGCGTTCCAGGCGATCGCCGACCATGAACACCGTGGAGAGATTGAGGATCGAGCCGAGCAGGTGGACGCCCAGCCAGGTGCCTAGCATGCCGCGGGCCCCGGTCAGCGCCTTGCCGGGGGGGCGTGACCGCCCGCGCAGGTTGCCGATCAGGCCAATGAAGCTGACCCCGACCAGCATGGCGACCACGTAGGTGTTGCCGTCGAGGATGCCTGGCCAGTCGATTTTGGCACCGTGCCAGGTGCGAGCCAGGATAAGCAGCCCCAGGCCAAGGGCGGCGAGTATGCCCGCTTGGCGCCGTGTGCGCCGGGGGATATCGATCCACAGCAGGGCCGTGGCCAGCCACAGGCAGTAGCTCACCGCATGTGCCAGCGGGAGCAGGTTCGTGAACTGCGCCACCTGGAGGACCAGCCCGGCAAGGACCAGCCCGCCGGCCAGGGCGTGGCGAGGTGTGATCGGCGATGCAGCGTTGTCGGGCACTGAACTGAGTTCCTGACGAAAATGATGAGCAGTCTAAATAATCTACTGGGAGGTTGTATCTTTGCTGGCGGCAGGAGCGAACGGTTCGATGCCCCGCCTGGCGTTGCGATGAACCAGGTCAGTCGTGTTCAGCCCCACTCCCTGGCCGCCGGCTCGCGTGCGGCATCGAGCTGGGCGAGCATGGCCCGGGCGGGGTTGGAGAGGGTGCGGCTGCGATGCACGAGATAGCCCAGGGGGCGGTGGATGGGGGGATGGTCGACGTCCAACTCGTGCAGTTCGCCGGCCACCAATCGCTCCGGCAGCAGGCTCCACCCCAGGCCGATGGCGGTCATCATCTTCAGTGTCTCCAGGTAGTTGGTGGAAAGCGCCACCGGCAGGTCCAGTCCGGCGGAGGCGAAGCGTGACTCGATCAGGCCGCGGGTGAAGGTCATCGGGCCGGGCAGTACCGCGTCGAAGGCACACAACTCCTGAAGGGCCAGATGTCCCCGGCCGGCGAGGGGGTGGTCGGAAGCACAGACGAAGCACAGTCGGTCGATCCACACCGGTACCACCTGGAGTTGCGAATCGGGATGCGGTGCCAGGGTGACCACGGCCATCTCGAGCTCGCCGTCCAGCACCCCCTGATAGGCGAGCTCGGAATCCAGGAAGTGCAGGTCGAGCCGCACATCCGTGTGTTCGCGGGTATAGGCCTTGAGCAACGGCGGAAGCCGGTGCAGACCGATATGGTGGCTGGTGGCCAGCGTCAGGCTGCCAGCCACGCTACCCTCGAGGTTGCCCAGCGCCCGGCGGCTGTCGTCGACCATCACCAGGATCTGTCGCGCCCGGGGCAGCAGTACCCGACCGGCTTCGGTGAGGCTCACGCGCCGACCGATACGGTCGAACAGCCGGGCATCGATCTGGCCCTCCAGCACGGCGATGCGCTTGCTGACCGCCGGCTGGGTCAGGTGCAGTTGCTCGGCGGCGCGGGAAAAGCTCCCGCTGTCGGCCACGGCGAGAAAGGCCTGTAGGCTCTGCGTATCCATGGGCGGCTCCGTGGCGAGGTTTTCGGATTCCTTCAAGGAATCCAATCCATAAATAACATGAATTGATTTTATGGGCGAGGGGCGGGAAACTGTTCTCATAGCGTCGACCGCCGAGCATAAAAGCGGCGCCGGGGGCAGACCGGAAAGGAGGTCCTATGCCAGGGATGGCATCGGTAGCGTACCGGGAAGTATTTACAGCGCCTCCTTGGAGGTCTGCCCCCGGTAAAGCCGCGGTGGTGGTGCAATTCCGAGACCGGACACGATAGGGCCCAGGGCCCGGGAGAAACGACATGGCAGGCCAGACACTCTACGACAAGCTGTGGACACAGCACCTCGTCAAGGAGCGCGATGACGGCACCGCGCTGATCTACATCGACCGTCAACTGCTCCACGAGGTGACCTCGCCCCAGGCCTTCGAGGGCCTGCGCCTGGCGGGACGCAAGCCGTGGCGGATCGATGCCAACCTGGCCACCCCGGACCACAACGTGCCCACCACGCTCAAGGAGCGCGCCGAGGGTAACGCCGGCATCAAGGACCCGGTATCATTGATCCAGGTGCAGACCCTCGACGACAACTGCGTCGAGTTCGGCATCGAGGAGTTCAAGATCAACGACCCCCGCCAGGGCATCGTCCACGTGGTGGGCCCTGAGCAGGGCGCGACCCTGCCGGGCATGACCGTGGTCTGCGGTGATTCCCATACCGCTACCCACGGCGCCTTTGCCGCCCTGGCTCACGGCATCGGCACCTCCGAGGTGGAGCACGTGCTCGCCACCCAGTGCCTGCTGGCCCAGAAGATGAAGAACATGCAGGTGCGCGTCGAGGGCGAGCTCGGCACCGGCGTCACCGCCAAGGACATCGTGCTGGCCATCATCGGCAAGATCGGCACCGCTGGCGGTACCGGCTATGCCATCGAGTTCGCCGGCAGCGCCATCCGCGAGCTTTCCATGGAAGGCCGGATGACCGTCTGCAACATGGCCATCGAGGCGGGGGCTCGGGTCGGCCTGATCGCCGTCGACGACACCACCATCGACTATCTGCGCGACCGCCACTACGCCCCGACGGGCGAGCAGTGGGACGCCGCGGTGGCCGACTGGCGCAGCCTGGTCTCCGATCCCGACGCGGCCTTTGACAAGGTGGTGACCCTGGATGCCGCCGAGATCGAGCCGCAGGTTTCCTGGGGCACGAGCCCCGAGATGGTCACCGGCATCTCCGGCGAGGTCCCGGACCCGGCCGAGGCAGGCGACGAGACCATGCAGCGTGGCTACACCCGGGCACTCGAGTACATGGGGCTCTCGCCTCGTCAGAAGATCACCGATATCCGCCTCGACAAGGTGTTCATCGGTTCCTGCACCAACTCGCGCATCGAGGATTTGCGCGAGGCGGCCAAGGTGGCGCGGGGCAAGAAGGTGGCCGACTCGATCAAGCTGGCCATGGTGGTGCCGGGCTCCGGCCTGGTGAAGCGCCAGGCCGAAGCGGAGGGCCTCGACAAGGTGTTCATCGAGGCGGGCTTCGAATGGCGCGAGCCGGGGTGTTCGATGTGCCTGGCCATGAATGCCGACAAGCTGGGTGCCGGCGAGCACTGCGCCTCCACCTCCAACCGCAACTTCGAGGGTCGCCAGGGGTTCGGCGGGCGCACCCACCTGGTCAGCCCGGCCATGGCGGCGGCCGCGGCCATCGCCGGCCACTTCGTGGATGTGAGGCAGCTTGCCGCAAATGACGACGTCCAGAGTCAGGAGGCCTGAACGATGAAGAAATTCGAACGCACCGAAGGCCTCGTCGCGCCGCTCGACCGGGCCAACGTCGACACCGACCTGATCATTCCCAAGCAGTTCCTCAAGTCGATCAAGCGCACCGGCTTCGGCGTCAACCTCTTCGACGAGCTGCGTTACCTCGATGAGGGTCAGCCCGGACAGGACTGCTCCCAGCGCCCGAAGAATCCCGATTTCGTGCTCAACCAGCCGCGCTATCAGGGGGCGAGCGTGCTGCTGACGCGTCGCAACTTCGGTTGCGGCAGCTCGCGCGAGCACGCGCCCTGGGCCCTGGAGGACTTCGGCTTCCGCGTGGTGATCGCCCCGAGCTTTGCCGACATCTTCTACAACAACGCCTTCAAGAATGGCCTGCTGCTGGTGACCCTGCCTGAGGAGACCGTGGACCGCCTGTTCGCCGAGGTGGAGGCGAATGAGGGGTACCGGCTCGACGTGGATCTGGAGAACCAGCGGGTGATCACGCCCTCTGGCGAGATCCTTGAGTTCGAGGTGGACGAGTTCCGCAAGCACTGCCTGCTGGAAGGCCTGGACGACATCGGGCTCACGCTGAAGGATGAGGACGCCATCCGCGCCTTCGAGGCAAAGCAACGCGCTGCGCGCCCCTGGTTGTTCCGCGATACCGCTCAGGCCTGATGGCGTAATCAGGCTGCTCTTGCCGGTGCCGGGGCGCCGGGGACAAGCCGAAGAGGAGGTCCTATGCCAGGGATGGCATCGGTAGCGCCCAGGGATGGGTTCACAGCGCCTCCTCGCAGGCTTGTCGCCGGTCAAGCCCCGCTCCGGCGGTGACCCCACAAGGAAGCAATGATGACGCAGAAGATTCTGGTACTGCCGGGTGACGGCATCGGCCCCGAGATCACCGCCCAGGCCAGCCGCATCCTGGCCGCCTGTCAGGCCCGTGGCCTCGACGTCGAGGTGGAGGAGGGGCTGCTGGGCGGCGCCGCCTATGACGTGCATGGCGAGCCGCTGCCCGCCGAGACCCTGGAGAAGGCCAAGGCGGCCCGTGCCATCCTGCTGGGTGCCGTGGGTGGCCCCAAGTGGGACAAGATCGAGGATCTCGCCATGCGCCCCGAGAAGGGCCTGCTCGGCGTTCGCAAGAGCCTGGGGCTGTTCGGGAACCTGCGCCCGGCGATCACCTATCCCCAGCTGGCCTCCGCCTCGAGCCTCAAGCCCGACCTTGTGGCCGGTCTCGATATCATGATCGTGCGCGAGCTCACCGGCGGCATCTACTTCGGTCAGCCCCGCGGCATCGAGGAGCGTGACGGCGAGCGGGTGGGGTTCAACACCTACGTCTATTCCGAGAGCGAGATCGAGCGCATCGGTCGCGTGGCCTTCGAGATGGCGCAGAAGCGCAACAAGAAGCTGTGCAGCGTCGACAAGGCCAACGTCCTGGAGGTCACCATCCTGTGGCGCGAGGTGATGGAGCGCCTTTCGCTGGAGTACCCGGACGTCGAGCTCTCCCACATGTACGTCGACAACGCCGCCATGCAGCTGGTGCGCGCGCCCAAGCAGTTCGACGTCGTGGTCACCGGCAACATGTTCGGCGACATCCTCTCGGATGCCGCCGCCATGCTCACCGGCTCCATCGGCATGCTGCCCTCGGCCTCCCTCAACGAGAGTGGTCAGGGCATGTACGAGCCCTGCCACGGCAGCGCGCCGGACATCGCCGGCCAGGGCATCGCCAACCCGCTGGCGACCATCCTCTCGGTGGCCATGATGCTGCGCTACTCCTTGGATGAGGCGGCGCTGGCCCAACGCATCGAGGACGCCGTGGGCAAGGTGCTGGACGACGGTCTGAGAACGGCCGATATTGCCTCCGAAGGCACGCGCACCGTCTCCACCGCCGAGATGGGGGACGCCGTACTGGCCGCCTTCGAGACTCTATAGCCAGCTGCGCCGGCTTGGGCCATGCTGTTGCCTGAGGACTCCTCGGAGACGGCAGGCTCACCATGAAGATCCTTCAGCGTTTCATTGGGTTACCCTGGTCCAGAAAGCGTCTGTATCTGGAAGCCACTCTCTGGCTCCTGCTTTCCTGGGGATTGGTCAGGGGGTTGCCCTTCCGCTTATGGTCCTCTTGGTTGGGTGAGCAGCGGTCGGCTGACTCCGAGTCCATGGCGGAGGAGAGCAAAGATCCTCGCGTTGTGCCTATCTGTCGCTGCATTGAGTCCATCAATGCCAGGCTGGGGGGGCGACTTACCTGCCTGATGCTTGCCATGGCGGTCCACTGGATGCTGCGCAGGAGGAATATTGCCAGCAGCCTGGTGCTGGGTACGCTGGCCGAGCGGATGCCTGATCAGAGCCTCAAGCTCAAGGCACACGCCTGGGTTAACCACGGAGCTGGCGTCGTGCTGGGTGGCAACACTGGGGAAGAGTATTTCCCGATCTCCAGTTTCGTCCACGCGCCTCCCGCAGCCCGAGGTCAAGCCCGGTGAGTGCGATTGTTGGTTGTGTGCGCTTCGATGGGGCGCCGGTCAATCTGCAGGAGTTCCATGCGGCGTTCTCTGCGCTGGATCACTATGGCAATCATGGGCGGTCCTTGGCGTTACTAGAAGGATGTGCCTTCGGCTATCAACATCTGGATATCACCCCTGCCGCCGCCTTCGAGAGCCAGCCGCTTGAGGAAGACGGGCTTGTTCTCGTCGCCGATGCGATCCTAGACAACCGCGAGACACTGTGTGACCAGTTGGGCATCGAGCGGCGCTTTCGCGGCACGCTACCGGACAGCCGGCTGATCCTGCTGGCCTATCGCCGCTGGGGGGGCGACTGTGTCCGCCGGCTGGTCGGTGACTTTGCCTTCGCGCTGTGGGATGCCCGCAACTGCTCGCTGCTCTGCGCTCGGGACCATATCGGCGCGCGTCCGCTCTACTGCCTCAGGCAGCGCGACCGCTTCTGCTTCGCCACCGATCAACGTGCCTTCAGGGCCTGGCCTGGCCTCAACCTGGAGATCGACGAGTCAAGCGTGGCCGCCTTCCTGCTCTCCCCAGGGGATTGCCATGTCCTCAGCTTCTTTCGTGACGCCTTTCCGCTGACTCCCGGGCATGTGTTGCGCGTCGATCAGCAGGGCCTGACCCTTGACGCTCACTGGACTCCCGAGGAGGCCGCCCCTGTGCGCTACACTCGGCGCGAGGACTACGTCGAGCACTTTCGTGAGCTGCTGTTGCAGGCGGTGGACGACCGCCTGGACGTGACAGCAGGGGTGGGCTCGCACCTCAGCGGTGGCCTAGACTCGAGTGGTGTTACGGTCCTGGCCAGCCGGCTGATCCAGGACCGCGGCCGCCGCCTCGACAATTGTTATACTTGGTCCCCACCCGTTTCTTCCCGTTACCCCCTTCTAGGCGCCGGGCGACGCGACGAGCGTGAGGTCATTGCGAGAATCTGTCGCCAGGAGGCGCTGGAGTGCCACTACGGCACCACCAGCGGTGCCGACTTCCTTGCGTATCTGGAGCGAGACATGGCGGTGGACGGCACCGTTGATGTCTTCGAGGAACTCGACGTGATGCGCGTGGCCGCGGAACGCGGCACGCGTGTAATGCTGTCGGGGTGGGGGGGCGACGAGTCGGCCACCTTCGGTATCCGTGGCTATCCAGCCTACCTACTGACACACGGGCGGTGGTGGAAATTGCTGACGCTCACCCGTGAGGCGGCGGGGGGCACCAAGCGTCCGCGCAATATGGCACGCTTCCTCTGGCACCAGGGCGTCTTGCCCTGCCTCCCCGACAGCCTCTTCAATCGCTTTTCACCCTATGCCGATCCAGAGCGGCTGCCGCCGCTGTATCGCCAGGCGCTGATCGAGCGCTTTCCGGAAGCCGCGGCCCGGCGCGGGGCGGCCTGGCGAATTTATCCCGACCCCGGACGCATGCAGTGCTTGCTGATGCATCATGGGCACCTGGGCAGCCGCATGTCGACCTGGGCGCATTGGTCGGCTGAGCATGGCTTGATTTATCGCTATCCCCTCACTGACCGCCGCCTGCTTGACTTTACCTTGGGACTTCCCCCGGAGCTTCTCTGGGAGGAGGGCCAGCCTCGGCGGCTTTATCGTGATGCCATCGGCCAGCGCCTGCCACCCGGCCTTGCCAAGAACGACAGCGCCAACGAGAGGAAGCGCATGGCGATTCGTGAAGAGTGCTGGGGGCTCCTGTCGTTGGCCACCGAACGCCAGGCGTTTCAGATGCCCTGCGAGTGGCTGGACATGGCGGCGTTTCGTGACCTCCTGGTACAGGTGCCCGATGGCGGCATGAAATACGATGAGTTAACTGATTTCATTTCGCTTTGTTCGGCGGTTCAGTCCTGGCACCTGTGGCGGCGATATATGTCATCTGGCCGATAACCATTTTTTACATGCTTTGTTACCATGACCTAAGCACTAGTCGAAAGGTGTTGACCGCCTGTCCCTGTCTTACGATAGTTAACATAGTCTTTCGCATTCCCTTGAAAGGCTGTGATCGATTGTTTGAGTGGTCGGGTGGCTAGCGGAATGGCCAGGAGAGTTCAGGCTTGAAGGGCAACGATGGAGTGGCAGATATGAAAGATTCTTCGGAAGTGATTCAAGAGACCACCGGGAAAGGCGAGTGGATGACGCCTGAACTATTACGCATGAGCGTTGATCAGACGCTATCCGGACATCGTAACGCACGAGCAGAAACGATGTCGGGACATCCCAATGTTCCTGGCTTCAATGGTTCCTGACACGGGCTTTCGACTCATGGACAGGGGGCATCATCGTCATGACTCATGAAAAGGAGCCATGCCATGCAGAATCTGTTGGATATCGAAAGCCGCGTGCAGCGATCTCCGTCGCCCCTCTCCTCTAGGGTTGGAGATGATCTCGTTCTCTTCAGCAATAATAGAGGAATGTACTATGGAATTCCTGTCGTCGGAAGGAGAATCTGGGATTTGATGGAAAATCAGGTCACTATTTCGACGATCTGCGATCAGCTTATGAAGGAGTATTCAGTGGATCGTACTACCTGCGAAAATGAAGTGCTCAGTTTTCTCGGCGAACTGGAAGCCGAAGAGTTGGTGGTGAGGCTTTAGATAGAGGATTCTGGAGGTGGGGCCTGGTGTTTAGCTGTGCCGCCCGTTTTCAGGATTCTTTCGGCTATGCCATGTCACCGCTTTTCTATGCATCGGTATCTCTGTATCTGTATTGGAATGCATGATTATGGATAGCCCGAGGTAGATATCTCTTTCGGATTTGATCCTCAAGCGTTTCGCTTTCACAGGTCCTTACGTGATCCATCACATAGATATGGTCGGCCATCCTGACCGTCGATAGCCGTAGGATAATCTGCTGTTGAAATCATCAACGCCGGCATTGATGGCTGCCGTCATGATCTAGTGTCGCCCGCCGTAAGACTGTGGGTGGTCCGGCCGTCGGTGAAGGCTTAGAATTGGCATAGCAGCTGGATCAGCGTGTGCTCTCCCCTTAGGTGTTCCTCACGAGTGCGTCGACATGGACGGTGCATACGCTCAATTCGATGTCGCCAAGGGCCGGCTCATGCGATCCCGTGTATTGGAACCCCACCTTTCGAAGTGGATGCATTTGTGAAGGGTCTCGCTTATTACCTCTAGGTAGATTGGGTTACTGTTACTGATGTCATGGCGAATAGCGAGGGTTCTCATAGAAGGCCAGTTCAGCACCTGCGGCGCACTCATGTAACCTGCCATTGATGTGCTCAGCCACCAGCAGGGCGTGGGCTTCCACGGCCAGATTCGACGGGACGCGAGCCACCATGATACCCCTTGAGGGCAAGGTGTCGCAGGATCTGGACCGCGGTGGTGTGATCGCTCAGCTGGATAGTGACTATATCGACCAACTGCTTGAGTAGATAGAGTGCCGTCAGAACGAAGCCGACCTCAAGCGCCATGATGTATGTGCTGAGAAGGGTACACTCTACTTCTTGCCCATAGCAGCGGCAGGACCCGAAGAAGGGTGCTGAGTGATCTCCGAATGGCTCGCGGAGATGGAATCATGTTGCGGGCCACTTGGATTGGCTTCGTTTCGCAAGGGCTCGGTAGGGTCTAATGGCGTAATAGAGCCATTGCCAGTTGGGTGGCAAGGGGAGGAACTGGTAATCGATGTAGGTTGGCCGGAAGCGGTCGGTCCATTCCCTGATCGGACTTGACCATCGATAGGTCAGTGACGTCTGCCAGGCGAAACCGAACTCGGGTGTGGGGCGCTTGCGGCGTAGTGCCATTTCGGCCTCGAAACCGCCCTGCAACGTGGTAAAGGAAGCCTCGAGCATGTCGCGGCTTCGCTGGCTGAGATGTACTGAATGTTCGGGCTCGGGGGCGGCGAGTGCCCGGTAGAATTCCATGCAAGAGTTGAATGTGCTCACTAGGCCTCGACGCTTGGCACAAGCGTAGGCAGATGCTTCATTGAAGTCAGAATGGCGCTGGATGGCATCCAGGTCGACCAGCCAGTGAAGGTGTGACCAATAGTGGAGCGTGTTATGCAGGCAGATGTAGACGAAAAGCTCGCTGGCCGGCATGGAATATAACATGGCATCGCCGACTCGGTGGGCGATGCGACTGTCGAGTAGTGCGTCCGTTCGGTAGATCCCGGCGCCTCGGTCGATATCATGGTGGACTTCGATTCTCACTCCCAAGGGGGAGGCAATTGACACCACGGGCTGAGTGCGGATGGCAAACGCGAGACTCTGCCTGTCGGATGTCAAGCTCTCCGGGGCGAGTGGCCGATAGCCATGTTGTAAGGCAGACTCCAGCAGCTCGACACAGCGGTGGCGCGGCACCAGCAGGTCGATATCCCGACAGGACCTCATGCCTGGGTCATCATAGTACCGCGCCGCTAGAGCCGGCCCCTTGAAGAAGAGGTAGGGCATTTCCAGTGGATCGAGTAACTCGCGAACCAGACGCTGCTGTTCGCCGGCAACGAGCAGGTTACCCTGAACAAGACGCAAGGTTTGCTTTTGCATGAAACATGCATCGGTCAGTGACAGTGTTGGCGGCGCCAGTTCATGAAGGTGGCGATAGACCAGTGGGAGCACAAACAGCCGTTCGGCACGTCTTGCGACCTCAGGCCATTCCCGGATGCTATTGCACAGGGCCATGGCATCCCTCCGCTGATCTTCGGACAGCTCCAGCCTGGCAAGCAGTAGCAGTAATCGAAGAGTGGCGTCAGGTGAGGTGGGTTCGGCTGGCATGTCCCACACCATCATGTATGTGTTGAATCAGTGGCGTCAGGCTCTCATCAACCCTTTCCAGCGACCATGGCCTCCGGTAGCGATAAACCTGAATTCGCTGTGCCAGATCGGAACCATAGCGCATCAGTCTGGCGGGACCATCGAAGCGTTGTCCCCATTCCGGCAGGTACAGGGCAGACATCACGATTCTGAATGCCTCGACTCCCTCGGCTTCCTCGATGGAGGCCTTTTCACCGGGGGGCACTCTCTCCAGCATAACGAGGGCTTTCAGTGGCTCGGTCTGGCGCGTGAAGCCCTTATGGTGATTCAGATGAAATTTTTCCGTGCGGGTCAGGTCTCGATCCAGCCCCTGGCAATCGATACCCAGGCATTTCAGGGTGTCCTTCCATAGCTTGAGACGTGGTGGCCCTGGATATAGGGTTGGGCGCGCCTCCTGGGGCTTGATGACCCCGACATCGTCGCTGACAATCTTCCAGCCGTATCGATAATGCAGCCAGGCGGCCAGCGTTGATTTGCCTGCACCGGAGTCTCCCGTGAAGCCCCAGACGCCGGCAGGGGTTTGTACCGCGCTGATATGGAGGGGCAGCCAGTGTCTCTGGTGGAGCAGTGCGCCCAGAGCACTTCCGAGTAGGTAGACCCGCAGATCACTCTCTTCAGTAGTCGAACCGCAGGCGAGTTTCAGGCGGCGATCAACCCGGATGCTGCTGCCTTGCTCGACGCGATAGCGTGCGATGTGATCAAGGAGAAACTGGCAGCGGTTGCTGCTGCACTGGAGCCATGGCGTGCTGACCTCGGCCCCTTCCAAGCGGTCTGCCAGTTCGCCGACCTGAATCCGAATGTCGGGTTTCGTTTCCTGCGGCAATGATTCCAGTTCGGGAAGATCAAGCTGTGAACCGATTTTCAGTCCATAGGTGGTGTAGTACCGGTAGGAAATGGCAGCAGGAAGGCTTTGGCGCCTGTCCGGCGGGGATGGTGATGGCGCGAGGTGCTGTGCAGGGAGAATTCTGATACGTGGCATGATCGTTCTGCGCCTCGGCTGCACCTTTTTTGTAAATAAATTGTAAACGCTGGGCTCGCCATGCCAAGCATGAAAACTGTCAGTCCTGGGATAGTGGCTGGGGTAGTCCCGGCCTCCGGCTGTCTGAGCGAGGAGGCTGGTGTATAATGCTCCCCACACTTGCTTATCTAGAGGGCTTCACATGTTGAAAGTCGGTTTTGTCGGTTGGCGTGGCATGGTCGGTTCCGTGCTGATGCAACGGATGCTTGAGGATGGCGATTTCAAGGGCATCGAGCCGATCTTCTTCACGACCTCCCAGGTCGGCCAGGACGGTCCCGATGTCGGCGTCGATGTGCCTCCGCTCAAGGACGCTTTCGACCTGGAAGCCCTCAAGTCACTGGACGTGGTCGTTACCTGCCAGGGCGGTGAGTACACCGAGAAGGTCTATGCCGACCTGCGCCAGGGTGGCTGGAAGGGCTACTGGATCGATGCCGCCAGCACCCTGCGCATGGCCGACGAGGCGACCATCGTCCTGGACCCGGTCAATCGGCACGTCATCGATGCCCAGCTGGCGAAGGGCGCCAAGACCTTCGTTGGCGGCAACTGCACCGTTAGCCTGATGTTGATGGGCCTCGGCGGTCTCTTCGAGGCGGACCTGATCGAGTGGATGACCTCCATGACCTATCAGGCGGCCTCCGGCTCCGGCGCCAAGCACATGCGCGAGCTGCTCAACCAGATGGGCAGCCTGCGTGACAGCGTGGCCGATGAGCTCACCGATCCGGCCAGCGCCATCCTCGACATCGACCGCAAGGTCACGGCGGCCATGCGCAGCGGTGACTTCCCCACCGACAACTTCGGTGCACCGCTGGCCGGCAGCCTGCTGCCCTGGATCGACGTCAAGCGCGACAATGGCCAGAGCAAGGAGGAGTGGAAGGGCTCCGTGGAGAGCAACAAGATCCTCGGCCTCCAGGACAACCCGATTCCCATCGATGGGCTCTGCGTGCGCATCGGTGCCATGCGTTCCCACAGCCAGGCCTTCACCATCAAGCTCAAGAAGGACGTCCCGATCGACGAGATCGAGGATTGCCTGGCCCGTCACAACGACTGGGTCAAGGTAATTGCCAACGACAAGGAGGCCACCATCGACGGCCTCACGCCCGCCGCCGTCACCGGCACGATGAGCGTCCCGGTCGGCCGCCTGCGCAAGCTGGCCATGGGGGGCGAGTATCTCTCCGCCTTCAGCGTCGGTGACCAGCTGCTGTGGGGCGCCGCCGAGCCGCTCAAGCGGATGCTGAAGATCCTGCGGGAGCAGTAACTCTCGTGCACTTGCCCATGACCGCGTGAACGAAAGCGGGACGCCCTGGTGGCGTCCCGCTTTCGTTGGTCGTTAGCGAGGGAGATTCGCGTGCCATGCGATCAATGGCTTATGTTGAAAGTATGATGACCGATGGTGATCCGGGAGCGCGCCGGCGCAGCGAATATGATACATAGTCACCATAATCACTAAGAATATACTACCAGGCACCGCCGGGTCGGCGGGGCGCAGTGGAACGACGCAAGGGAACCCGATGAAACGCAAGCTGACACTCGCCATGCTGCTTTCGCTCTCCGCCGCCAGCCCGCTGGCGCTGGCCCTCGGCCTGGGGGAGGCCGAGGTGAACTCGACGCTCAATGCGCCGCTGCGGGCGAGCATCCCCTTGACCGACAGTAGCGGCCTGCAGGCCGAGCTGCTCAATGTCTCGGTGGCCGATGCTCGCGCCTTCTCGGCGGCGGGTCTGCCGCGGACTCCGCTGGCGGCCAGCGTGAAGATGGACGTGACGCAACGGCAGGGGCGCCTGGTGGTCGACCTGACTACCGAGCGGGCCGTACGTGAACCCTGGGTCGACCTGCTGCTGCGCTTCGACTGGCCAGGCGGCCAGCAGCTGCGGGAAGTGACCCTGCTCCTCGACCCCCCCGACTATGACCAGCTTCCGGCGCTGGTCGCGGCGTCCTCGACCGCGCCGCGGGAGGCCGCTTCCACGCCGCGCTCGTCCGCCCCGGCGGCAGAGTCTTCCTCCCGCCCGGTGGCGCGCACGTCCGGCGCCGGCTCGGGCGATCCCGCCTGGGTGCGCAATGGCGATACGCTATGGGCCGTGGCCGGCCGGCTGCGCCCGGACAGCGGCATCAGCATGAACCAGATGATGGTCGCCCTGGTGGAGGCCAACCCGGAGGTCTTTCCCTCCGGCAACATCAATGCCATGCGGGCCGGCTTTACGCTGGTGGTGCCGTCTCGCGAGGCCATCGCGGCGCGCTCCTCCGCCGAGGCAGGCCGTGTGGTCCAGGCCATGAATCAGGCCTGGGCCAATCGCGGCAGCGGTGCGCCGGCGCGAGTGGCACTGGGCGGTCCCTCTGATGCGCCGGCGTCGGCCGTGGCCAGCGCCCCGTCGCAGGAGGGGACATCGACCGAGCCCGCCGACGAGGTGCAGCCCGAGGCGGTCGAGACGGCCTCCAGCGATGCCGCCATCGATGGCGAGGACGCGACCAGCGAGGAGGGGCAGCGGCTGACGCTGCTCAGCGATGCCGAGGTGGCCGCCGAGGGTGTGGTGCCGGTCGAGGGCGTCTCGGACCAGCAGGAAGGCGAATCGTCTGCTGGTGCAACGCAGGAGGAAGAAGAAGAGGAGGAAGCGGCTGCCGACTCCCTGGCCATGCCGGCGGGGAGTGAAGGGGAGGGGCCGTTCATCGACCCCGAAGTGCTGGCGCTGATCCAGGGTGGCGGCGAGCTCACCGAGGACCAGCGGCTGCTGCGCCTCGAGGCGCGTTGGCTCGAGAACCGCCAGGCCCTGGAGGTGGTTCGCAGCGAGCGCGACGAGCTGCAGTCCCAGCTCGGTGACCTGCGCGAGGAGCTCGAGGCCATGCGAGACCAGCTGGCCACGATCACTGCCGGGGGGCAGGGCGCCGATGCCCCGGGCAGCGGTGGGGTGGTGGCCCCCGGCAGCGAGCAGGCTTCTTCCCAGCAGGCGCCCTGGTGGGGTGCGCTCTACCAGGGCGGTACCGACCGCAACCTGATGCTGGGGGGCGCCGGGCTGGCCGCACTGCTGGCGCTGTGGGCCCTGGTGCGCCGGCGCCGCCGCGAGGAGAGCGAGCCGGCGCCGGTGTTCAACGAGGCACGCGCGGTGGATCCCGCGGCCAGTGGCGTGGTGGTGCCGGGCAGCCCCCAGGCTCAGGCGCGTGAGGCCGAGGTGCGCGGCGAGGAGAGGGAAGCGCCGGTGCGCGCCTCCATGCCCGAGGCCGAGGCGATCAACGAGGCCGACATCTTCATCGCCTACGGGCGCTACGACCAGGCGCGCGAACTGTTGGAGTCCAGCCTGGCACGGGAGCCCGGCCGTGATGACCTGAGGCTCAAGCTGCTGCGGGTGCAGCTCGAGCAGGGCGAACATGCGGCGGCGGCGCGCCAGGCCGAGCAGCTGCGCGCCGGCGGGGACCCGGATGTGCAGGCCGAGGTTGCCAGGCTGATGGAGCGCCATGTCCGCAGTGCACCATCCGCCCCGGCAGCAGCGCCCGTGGCGGAAACGACGGCCGATCGTGCGGTCTTCCCCGAGGCCGACGAGCTTCCCCCGCGCCGCTTCGATGAACATGATGCGCCGGGTGACGCAGATGCCCATGACGAGCCCGCGACGGACGACGTGCCGTCCCGCGAGGCCCCCTCTCGCGACACTCCTTCTCGTGACACCCCCTCCGCCGAGGCGCCGAAGGGGGCTTCGACCAGCCAGGCGATGCCCGACGAAGCAGCCCCGGTCGGCGAGCAGGCCGATCCGCTGGCGCGCTATCGTCCTCCGGAGCTGGAGCCGGGCCCCCAAGTGGAGCCGCAGGAGGATGACGCCCCGCGGCAGGATGCTGAGGCGTCGTCCGACCTGGACGGCGAGGCGTCCGGAGAGGTCGAGCAGCCCCACGAGGTGTCGGGCGAGCAGGAGCCTGAACCGGCTGACGAGCTTCCGAGCGTACCCCTGGCCAGCCGCCAGGCGGATGACGGGCGAGAGATCATCGACTATCGTCCCCCGACGCTGGAGGAGCGCCCGGCGCCCCGGGAGGAGACGCCCATGCAGCCCAGCGTTGAGTTCACTTCGTCCGCTGACGGAGACGACGAGTCACCGAATGCCATGCCCGGCATCAGGGCCGAGCGCGACATGCCCGAGGAGTGGGACGTCGAGGAGGTGGCCTTCCCGCCGCTGTCGCGGGATAATGCCCACTTTTCCGCGGCGGCTTCCTCCACGTCGACCCTAGCCGAGGCGCGGCGCCTGCTGGACGCCGGCGAGGCCGGGCAGGCCCGTGCACTGCTCGAGAGCCTGATCGACGAGTCCGACGACCCGGAGGCTAGGCAGGAGGCCCGTGAATTGCTGGATCAATCCGTGCAATGAGGCCGAATGACCCTTTTCCGATCCCTCGATGACCGCCACCCCCTGACTGGCCGCCTGGCCATGGGGGTGGAGTACGACGGCAGCGCCTACTGCGGCTGGCAGCGACTCAAGCACGCCCCCTCGGTGCAGGCGGCGCTGGAGGCGGCGCTGGCCAAGGTGGCGAACCAGTCGATCACCGTGCATGCCAGCGGCCGCACCGACTCCGGTGTGCATGCCACCCGCCAGATCATCCATTTCGATGCCCCGGTGCCTCGCTCGCAGAAGGCCTGGGTGTTCGGCGTCAATGCCAACCTGCCCCGGGATGTCGCGGTGCGCTGGGTGAAGCCGGTCCCCGACAGCTTCCACTCCCGCTTCAAGGCCCTGGCTCGGCGCTACCGATACGTGATCCTCAACCAGCCGAGCCGCCCGGTGCTGGAGCGGGCCAACGCCACCTGGTGTCGCGACCCCCTGGATGCCGAGGCCATGCATCGGGCCGCCCAGGCGCTGGTGGGCGAGCATGACTTCTCGAGCTTCCGTGCCGCCGGTTGCCAGTCGAAGACCCCCTGGCGCCACCTGCACTTCATCGAGGTGCACCGCCATGGCCCGCTGGTGGTCATCGACGTCCAGGGCAACGCCTTCCTGCACCACATGATCCGCAATATCGTCGGTGCCCTGGTCACGGTGGGGCGCGGCGAGCGCGGCGATGACTACCTGATCGAGCTGATGGCCCTGAAGGACCGGCGGCTCGCCGACGTCACCGCCCCGGCCTGCGGCCTGCACTTCGTCGACTCGCTCTATGACGAGCAGTGGGGGCTGCCCCGCGAACCGCTGGGCCCCAACCTGCTGGCCTTCCTGGGCGAATGGACCGGCGAACGCACGCTGCCCGAGTGCCCGATGGTCGAGTTTCGGCGTGGTTGCTCGGTGGCAGAAGTTACGTCGGCAGTGAGGTAGTTTTTGTCAGTCGGTAGTGATCTCTTTGGCACGTCAACGTAAGTCTATGTTCGTTTTCTGCTACATTCCGTAAGTAGCGCTAGGGCGGCGAGAGCACCCCTCGGAGCCCGGGAGTGGGCGATGCCTATTGGTCATCGACCAAGTTGGGCAGAACCAGCGTCGTGGGTTTTCCGGTAGAAGGTTTGGTGTGAGGGGCGAGTTGTCATGAGTGGCATATGCGGAATCATCCACCTCGACGGAAGGCCGGTCGACAGAGTCCAACTCGAGCAGATGGCAAGGCGGGCAGCATACCGAGGCCCCAGCAGCGTCGAGTTCCATCTCGATGGCCCGGTGGGGTTGGCCTCTCTCTCCCTTGATGTCACACCGGATGGTACGGGTGCCTGTCATCTGGCGCGTGAAGACCGCCACGGGCTGCTGTTCCTGGCGGATGCCCGGCTTGACAATCGTGATGAATGCGCTGCGGCCTCTGCCCAGTCAGTTGGCAAGGGGGCAACGGACGTCGAACTGATGCTCGGCACGCTGGCGCAGGCAGGAGAAGAGGGGCCCTCCCGGCTCCTGGGTGACTTTGCCTACGCACTCTGGGATGGCCGGCACCGACGACTTCACCTGGCCAGAGATGCCATGGGGCTTCGCCCACTCTACTTTCGCCTCGAAGAGAATCGCATCCTCTTTGCCAGTGAGATCCAGCAGATCCTTGCCGTGCCCGGGGTGCCCCGTCGCCTCAACGAGCGTGCCGTCGCCTGGCACCTCTGCTGCATGCAGACGCCTCCGGGCGAAGTGTTCTATTCGGGCATCGATGAAGTCCGCCCCGCCGAGGAGGTGGTCATCGACGCATCGGCCGTCAAACGCAGCAGAATCTTCTGGCAGCCGGACCCGGAGTCGCGAATCCGCTATCGAGACGAACGCGACTATGCGGCGCATCTGCGAGAGATTCTAACGACATCGGTACGCGCCCGCATGCGGGCGCGTGATCCCGTGGGCATCAGCCTGAGCGGTGGGGTCGACTCTACCTGTGTGGCGTCTCTGGCCGGTTGGCTTCGCCAGCAAGGCGAGGACCTTCCGTCGATGCGCGCCTACAGCTGGGTATTCCCTGAAGCCTTTGCCGAGTGCGATGAAAGCGAAACCATCTATCGCATTGCCGACCACTTCCGGATGCCGGTCACGGAGATCCCGGCCGAGCAGACTTCCCCCCTGGTAGATGATCATCTCAATCGACCCCACGAAGATGACCCGTTCTTTTCCATGTTTCAGCCGTTCATGGAAAGGTCCCTCACGGCGGCGGCCAGGGACGGTGTGAGCACCATGTTCTACGGGTTCCGCGGCGATGTGATCTGCGGCGGCAGCGTCGACGATGTGCCCGGGATCCTGCTGGGCGGTCACTTCGGCGAGGTACGCCGAAATCTCGCCCGGCTGGCCAGAATCCAATCCCTTGGGCGCCAAGAGGCAGTGACACGCTACCTGCTGCGACCGATGATCCTTGACCTGCTGAAAGGTCATCATCCCGCCACCTGGCTGGACTCTCTACGAGGCGAGAAAGACAGCGAAGCGAGCTTGAAGAGACTGCAGGCATCTCCGTCACGGCATGCCGAGAGGCACGTGACTCTGGGCTTTCTTGACAGGAAAGGGTTGCCGGCGGTCGAGCCGCACTACCTGGCGTCCCGGGCCTGGCCTCGCCAAGCGGCTCGTGACCGCTATATTCATATCGCGTCGCCGCTGGTGGTTCGGGGGGTTGGCTATGCAGAGCGAATGACCGCCAGGCACGGAGTGGGCCTGGCCGACCCCTGGAGCGACCGGCGAGTGGCCGACTTCATCCTGGCGTGCCCGCAGCATCTTGTCGGAACCGTGCTGGAGCCCAAGAGAATCGCGCGCCGTGCCATGGTGGGTATCATGCCCGATGAGGCCATTCGCTCGATCGGCAAGGTGTCGCCAGAAGGTCTCTATGTCGATGCTCTGCGGGGGAGGGCGCATGACAAGGTCCTGGACCTGCTGACCAATAGCCGCTGTGCCGACCTCGGCTGCATTGACGAACCGGCATTGAAAGCACGCTTCGAGCGCTTCGTTGGGGGCAAGGAGCCGATCTTTGACCTCTGGCCCACGCTGTCGCTGGAACTGTGGCTGCGCCGATACTGGGCATGAAATTTTCACAATGCGAGGTGACGTCGAGAGGGAAATATTTCGTACCTGAAAGTGCATCAAATCATGCCTTTCTGATATTGAGTGCCTTGCCTGAGACACATAATCTTACAGTCGACGGCAGCAGCATCCAGTGCCCGTGGGATTGGACGCTGGCGCTGCCAGTCATCAGTCATGTGGCTGCGATCAAGCAGGCTACACAGGCAGAGGGCAAGACTATGGAAATCAAGAAAACCGAGCGTCGCGAGTATCGTGCTCCACAGCTTAGTCAGTGGGGAGCCGTGGCCGACATCACCCAGGTCGGTCAGACCAGGCCCGGCGGTGACGTGCTGCCCGGCAATTCTGAAGGTCGGGATGGTGGCAGCATCACGCCCGATGGTCTTAGCGGCTAAGCACTTAACCGCTGATATGAACATGCATCGCCAGGTAGATGCATTCCTGTTGCTCGACGCCCATCAGGGCGTCGAGTCGTTGTTGTCATTCACGCAATGCCCTGATCCGGAGTCGGCTCTCGAAGCGCTCTTCGCGGGCCTCGAGGCCAACGAATTGTGGAATGAGTTTGATGACGTGCGCCTGGTGGCGCGTGCCAGGCCCGCGCCATTGCTGGCCGCATTCGGTCACTTCACCTCTCGCCAGAGAATGCTGCTGGAGAATCTCTCTGCTGAGCTCTACGATGTGATTCATGGCCACCGCTTTGTGGGCTATGCCGAGGCCGAAGAAGCTGCCGCGGCTCTTGCCACAAGGCTGAAATCGCGCTTCGCGCATGATGGACTGGATGGCTTTCGCTTCACGGCTATCCCGCGCGGCGGCTGGATCGTGCTGGGAATGCTCTCCTATTGTCTCGGTCTACGCCCGGATCAGGTCGGTGTACCCGGTGATCCGCTGGATGACGGCAAGTCGCAAACCTGGGTGATCGTCGACGACTGTGCCCTGTCCGGGCTGCGCTTTCGACAGTTTCTGACAAGCCGTGACCTTGGCTCGGTCATCTTCTGCCCTCTTTATGCACCCGCCGGCCTGTGCGAGGCCATCCAGCGCGCCGAGCCCGGTGTGGAGGCGTGCCTCAATGCGGTGGATCTTCACGACGTGGCGCCACAGCGCTTTGGCGAGACTTATCCGCAGTGGCTCGAGCAGCGAAAAGAACGCGTCGGAAAGAGCGCCTACTGGCTCGGCATTGCCGAGTACGTAGCCTTTGCCTGGTGTGAGCCACAGGCAAAGTTCTGGGATGCCGACGCAGGCTGCTACTGCGCCAGTTGGAACCTTCTTCCGCCCTCGCTTTCTCTCAAGCGAAGGAAGGAGGCCGAGGACCTCCGGTCGCTGGCATCGCCCGAGGCGTTGGGGCGGCCAGCTCTGCTGGCAACGACAGGTGCTGCGTTTCAGGTGGCGCCGCGTGCGCTTTGGTGCGAGTTCGGCAGTGCCTTGGCGGTGGCGGAATTTCCTGTTGACCCGAACGCCACGGCCGCCTGCTTCAGGCTCGACGATATCGCCGGCGACATGTGGCGGACCCTGCTGCAGAGCGATAGCCTTGAGTCAGCCTTGTCCCGGCTGCAAGAGCGCTATTCGGTCCCCGACACCGAGCTTCGCCGCGACCTCCTGGCTTTTGTGTCTGAACTGGAAAGGCACGGTTTACTGCAACATTCCTGATATTCTTTATAGCCCTTGTTCGAGCTTCGTTGTTGCTCTTGGCGCTTCCCGTTGGGGTTGACCTTCTTCAGCGGCCACACTGGCCGGCTTTGCCGTCAGCCATGGTATCCTCGTCAGCAGCCTTGCTGTCGTTCAAGATTGCTGCCTGTGCCGGGAGAGCCTGCTTTGCCATTATACCCCTCCGCTGTAACTCGCACCCGCATCAAGTTCTGTGGCCTGACGCGTCCCGAGGACGTCGACGCAGCCGTGGCCGCGGGCGCCGATGCCCTGGGCTTTGTGCTCTGGCCGGGCAGCAAGCGGGCCATCGACGAGCAGCGACTCGCCGAGCTCTGCGCCAGGGTGCCGGCCTTCGTCACCCGGGTCGGGCTCTTCGTCGACCCGGACCCAACGCTGGTGTCGCGTTGCGCCGAGTACCTGGACCTGCTGCAGTTTCATGGCGGCGAGTCCCCCGCGACCTGCATGGCCGCCGGGCGCCCCTGGATCAAGGCATTGCGCATGCGCGATGGCCTCGATCTCCACGACGCCGTCGAAGCCTATGACGGGGCGCGGGGACTGCTGCTGGACGCCTATCGGCCGGGGGTGCCGGGGGGCACCGGCGAGACCTTCGACTGGTCGCGAATCCCCGCAAGCCTGGCAAAACCTGTTATCCTCGCCGGAGGCCTGACGCCGGATAACGTGGCCGAGGCGATCGCGGCCGTGGCCCCCTTCGCCGTGGATGTTTCCGGCGGCATCGAGGCCGCCCCCGGCGTCAAGGATGCCGCGCGCATGGCGGCCTTCCTGCAGGCCGTGCGACAGGCCGATAACGAGCGTTTAGGCGCTTGAGTGATCGCTACACCCTGTTCCCCCTACACCCCTTCTGGCGACCCTGTGAGGTGTCTTTCGTGAGCAAGTTCAGTGACCTGACCCGACTGCCGGATGCCCGCGGCCATTTCGGCGCCTACGGCGGCCGGTTTGTCTCGGAGACCCTGAGCTTCGCCCTGGATGAGCTGGAGAAGACCTACCTGAGTCTTCGCGACGACCCGGCCTTCCAGGCGGAATTCGACTATGACCTGGCCCATTATGTGGGCCGCCCGTCACCGCTCTATCATGCCGAGCGATGGTCGAAGCAGCTCGGTGGGGCACAGATCTGGCTCAAGCGCGAAGACCTCAACCACACCGGCGCCCACAAGGTGAACAACACCATCGGTCAGGCGCTGCTCGCCAAGAAGAGCGGCAAGCCGCGGGTCATCGCCGAGACCGGCGCCGGCCAGCATGGCGTGGCGACGGCCACCGTGGCGGCGCGGCTGGGGCTGAAGTGCGAGGTCTACATGGGCGCCGAGGACGTGCAGCGCCAGAAGCTCAACGTCTATCGCATGCGCCTGCTGGGGGCCAACGTCATCCCGGTCGAGTCCGGTACCCGCACACTCAAGGACGCCATGAACGAGGCGCTGCGCGACTGGGTGACCAATGTCGACGACACCTTCTATATCATCGGCACCGTGGCCGGGCCGCACCCCTACCCGATGCTGGTGCGCGACTTCAACGCGGTGGCCGGGCGCGAGGCGCGTGAGCAATCCTTTGTGGAGTTCGGCAAGCTGCCCGATGCGTTGATCGCCTGCGTGGGTGGTGGCTCCAACGCCATGGGCCTCTTCTATCCGTTCGTCGAGGACGATGATGTCGTCATGTACGGTGTCGAGGCGGGCGGTGATGGCGTCGAGACCGGCCGTCACGCCGCGCCCCTGGCGTCCGGCGCGCCCCGCGGCGTGCTGCACGGCAACCGGACCTACCTGATGTCCGACGAGGGCGGCCAGGTCTCCGATACCCACTCGATCTCGGCGGGCCTGGACTACCCCGGCGTGGGGCCCGAGCATGCGCTGTGGAAGGATGTGGGGCGGGTCAACTATGTGGCCGCCAATGACACGGAGGTCCTAGAGGCCTTCCGCGAACTGACCCGCGTCGAGGGCATCATGCCGGCCCTGGAGTCCGCCCATGCCCTGGCCTATGCCAAGGTGCTGGCCCCCACCATGCGTCCCGACCAGAACATCGTGATCAACCTCTCCGGTCGTGGTGACAAGGACATCATGACGGTGGCAAAGATCGACGGGATCGAATTCTAGATGACGGCCCAGACCATGAATCGTATCGACCAACGCTTCGCCGCGCTCAAGGCCGAGGGCCGCCGCGCGCTGATTCCCTACATCACGGCCGGTGACCCGGCCCCTCAGCATACCGTCGGCTTCATGCACGCCCTGGTGGCGGCGGGGGCCGATGTCATCGAGTTGGGGGTGCCGTTCTCGGACCCCATGGCCGACGGGCCGGTGATCCAGAAGGCCTGCGAGCGCGCCCTTAGGCACGGCGTGCGCCTCTCCCACCTGTTCGAGATGGTGCACGAGTTCCGTCAGACCGACGGGGAGACCCCGGTGGTGCTGATGGGCTACCTCAACCCGGTGGAACGCATCGGCCTAGAGACCTTCGCCGACCAGGCCGCCGAGGCCGGCGTCGACGGCGTGCTGATCGTCGACATGCCGCCAGAGGAGGCCGACGAGGTGGGGCCGCTGCTCAAGGCCCGCGGGCTGGCCTCGATCTTCCTTGTCGCCCCTACCACTTCGCGCGCACGGGCCGCTACAATATGCGCCCACGGCGAGGGCTACATCTACTATGTTTCGCTGAAGGGCGTGACCGGCTCGGCCATCCTCAATGCCGAGGATGTGGCGGAGCACCTGGCGCCGCTGCGCGAGATGACCGCCCTGCCACTGTGCGTGGGTTTCGGTATCCGTGACGGGGCCTCGGCGGCCGAGGTGGGCAAGGTGGCCGATGGCGTGATCGTCGGCTCGGCGCTCGTCAACCGCATCGCCGAGAACGCCGAACGTCCCGAGGCGATCCCGGCCGCCCTGAAGGCGGTGCTTGGGGAGATGCGCCAGGCGCTGGACGCCTGATCCGCGCCCGTCGCCAACCGAATCGACCCTGTCCCCGGTGCCGCCGGGGGCATCAGCCTATACGGAAGTGTTTCTGACATGAGCTGGCTAGACAAAATCGTGCCCTCGGTGGGCCGTATCCAGCGCAAGGATCGCCGGGCGAGCGTGCCTGACGGCCTGTGGCGCAAGTGCCCCAAGTGCGAGGCGGTGCTCTATCTCCCCGAGTTGGAGAAGCACCATAATGTCTGTCCCAAATGCGACCATCATCTGCGGCTGACCGCCCGCAAGCGGCTGGACTGGTTCCTGGACAAGGAGGGGCGAGAGGAAATCGCCGCCAACCTCGAGCCGGTGGACCGCCTCAAGTTCCGTGACTCCAAGAAATACAAGGACCGCCTGTCGGCAGCCCAGAAGGAGACCGGGGAGAAGGATGCGCTGATCGCCATGCGCGGCTCCCTGGAAGGGCTGCCGGTGGTGGTGGTGGCCTTCGAGTTCACCTTCATGGGCGGCTCCATGGGGGCCGTGGTGGGCGAGAAGTTCGTGCGTGCCGCGACCGTCGCCCTTGAGGAAGGCATCCCGCTGATCTGCTTCTCCGCCTCCGGCGGCGCACGGATGCAGGAGGCGCTGTTCTCGCTGATGCAGATGGCCAAGACCTCGGCGGCCCTGGAGAAGCTCAAGCAGGCCGGCGTGCCCTACATCTCGGTGCTGACCGATCCGGTGTTCGGGGGTGTCTCGGCGTCACTGGCGATGCTCGGCGACCTCAACGTGGCAGAGCCCAATGCACTGATCGGTTTCGCCGGCCCTAGGGTCATCGAGCAGACGGTCCGCGAGAAGCTGCCTGAAGGCTTCCAGCGCAGCGAGTTCCTGCTCGAGCACGGCACCGTGGACATGATCGTGCCACGGGGCGAGATGCGCGAGCGTCTGGGTGGCGTGCTGCGCAAGTTCACCCACTGGCCGGTGGCCGGGCAGGGCGATGACCTCGGCGACGAGCCAGACCTGGTCCAGGCGGCCGAGCAAGCCGAGCAGCAGGAGGAGCTGGCGACCACCAGCACGGCGGTCGCCGAGCCGGAGGCCGACAGTGATACCGAGCAGGCCGGTGAGCGCCCCGATTCGGCGCGCTGACCGATCGGCATGAGCGACCACGCCCTTCCCGATACGCTTCCGGCCTGGCTGGCCCGGCTGGAGGCGGCCCACCCGGTCGGTATCGACCTTGGCCTCGAGCGCGTGGCCGAGGTCGCTCGCCGCATGGGGCTTCTGGATGCCCGGCTTTCCGACCGGGTCATCACCGTTGCCGGTACCAACGGCAAGGGATCGACCGTGGCCATGCTCGAGGCACTGGCCCTGGCCCATGGCCTCTCCACGGCGGCCTACACCTCGCCCCACCTGCTGCGCTACAACGAACGCCTGCGTCTCGACGGCCAGGAGGCCGACGACGCGACGCTGATCGCCGGCTTCGAGGCAGTGGAGCTGGCGCGGCTGGAAGGCGAACCGGTCAGCCTGACCTACTTCGAGGTGGGCACCCTGGGGGCGCTATGGGCCATCGCCAGAGGAAAAGCGGACCTGGCGATCCTCGAAGTGGGCCTCGGTGGTCGGCTGGACGCCGTCAATGTCATCGATCCGGATGTGTCGGTGATCACCACCGTGGCCCAGGACCACGCCGCCTTTCTCGGCACCGACCTGCAAGGCATCGGCCGCGAGAAGGCCGGCATCCTGCGTGCCGGTCGGCCCGCGGTCCTGGGCAGCATGACGCTGCCGGACAGCGTGCGCCAGACGGCCACGGAACTCGGCGCCGACGTCCATGCCCTGGGTGAGGCCTTCCATCGCGAGGGGGAGGGCGTGGGCTGGACCTTCCAAGGCCAGGCGCTGACGCTGCCCGATCTGCCCGACCCGGGCCTGCCCCTGGATAATGCCGCCACGGCCCTGCAGGCCCTGATCCTGGCCGATGTCGACCTGGAGGAAGACGCCTGTCGCCGGGCGCTTGCCGGTGTCCAGCTGCCGGGACGCATGCAGTGGCTGGGGCAGTGGTGCCTGGATGTCGGCCACAACCCCCATGCCGCCGGCTACCTGGCCAGGCGCCTGGCGGCGCGCCCTTGCAAAGGGCGCACCTTCGGCCTGCTGGGGATGCTCGCCGACAAGGATGCCGATGGCGTGATCACCGCCCTGTCGCCGGTGGTGGATGCCTGGGTACCGGCGAGTCTCGCGGGGGAGCGTGCCCGCACGGCGGACGACCTGGCCGAGCGCCTGGCACTCCACGGCGGGGAGGTATGGCACCGCGGCGCCTCGCCGGTTGATGCGGCCGGCTGGCTGGCGGCCCGGCTCGTGCCCGAGGATCGAGTGCTGGTCTGCGGCTCCTTTTTCACCGTGGCCGAGGTGCTGGAATGGCGGCTGGCGGCTGGGAAGTCATCGGATCAGACTTCAGGGCAAGACACGGCCATCGAGGGAGCGAGATGAAATACGGAATGCGAGAACGTCTCAGCGGAGCAGTGATCCTGATCGCCCTGGCGGTGATCTTCGTCCCCATGCTGTTCGACGATCCTGCGCCGCGCAGCGAGCGTCCCCAACCGGTGATGACCATCGAGCAGCCGGTCGAGGTCGAGCGTCGTGACGTGCCCGACCCGGAGCCGCCGGCGAGCCTCGGGCAGATCCAGTCCCCCAGCGGGGTGTCGTCGTCTCGACAGGAGGCCCCGGATGAGCGGGTCGAACCGGAGGCCGAACAGGCGGTGGAGGCCGTGGCTGAATCGTCTTCTGCCGAGGCCTCGGGCGACGAGTCCGCCGAGACCGGTGCCGATGGGGCGTCCGAGACACGGGGCGCGCCCAGCGAGGATCCCATTGCCGAGCTTGCCCGTGCCGCTGACGAGCGCATGTCGGGCGAGGCCGAGCAGGCGGCCCGCGAGCAGGCTGAGCCGGCCGAAGCGGCCCCCGAGGGCGAATGGGCCGTCCAGGTAGGCAGCTTCGGGGAGTCGGCCAATGCCGAGCGTCTCGAATCGAACCTGGCCGCACAGGGCCTGCCCGTCTACCGTCGCGTCCGGGACAACGGCCTGACCACCGTCTTTGTCGGTCCCTACGCCACCTCCCGCGAGGCGGAGGAGGTGATGGCAGAGCTAAAGGCCGAGGCCAACCTCCAGGGCCTGCTGGTGCGGGCGGGCAACTGAGCATGGCGCTGACCTGGATCGACTGGCTCTTCGTTGCGGTGCTGGTGGTGACGGGGCTGACCGGGTTCCTGCGTGGGCTGATCCGCGAGGCGCTGGGGCTGGCCGCCTGGATCATTGCCCTGATGGCTGCGCGGCTGCTGGCCGAGCCGGTGGCTGACCTGCTCTCGGGGGTGATCGACAACCCGGACGGGCGACTGGTGCTGGCCTTCGTGCTGGTGATCTTCGCGGTGATCCTGCTCTGCGGCATTGTCATCCGCATGGTCCATGCCGCCGTGGAGTGGGTCGGGATGGGACTGCTCAACCGAGTGACCGGTGCTGCCTTCGGCATGGCCAAGGGGGCGGCGATCCTGGTGCTGGCGACCATCCTGCTCACCCTGACGCCGCTGGTGCAGATGCAGGCCTGGCAGGAGGCCGAGTTGCGGCCGACCTTCGAGCAGCTGCGCGACTGGACGGTGAGCCAGCTCGAGGGCTGGGAAGGGCGCCTGCCGGAAGCGCCGGCGTCGCTGCGCGAGTTCTCCCTGCCGCGTTCGGAGCAGACGCCGGTAACCGACTCCGACCCGGCCCCGGAAGGCGCCGGAGGGCGACGACCCCCTGACATGTGAATCCCGGGGCGGGCGACTGTTCACGGTCCCGTCCCGACTCTTTAAGCAAGCTCCAGGCAAGCGAGGTAAGGTGGAATGTGCGGTATCGTGGGCCTGATGGCCAAGCAGGCGGTTAACCAGGGCATCTATGACGCCCTGACGGTGCTCCAGCATCGCGGACAGGATGCCGCCGGCATGATGACCTGGCATGAGGGCCGGTTCCTGTTGCGCAAGAGCAACGGCCTGGTGCGGGACGTCTTCCACACCCGTCACATGGCCCGCCTGAAGGGGAACATGGGCATCGGCCATGTGCGCTATCCCACGGCAGGGTCCTCCAGCGAGGCGGAATCGCAGCCGTTCTACGTGAACTCGCCCTATGGCATCACCCTGGCCCACAACGGCAACCTGACCAATTCCGATCAGCTCAAGCAGGAGCTGTTCTCCTCTGACCTGCGCCATATCAACACCAGCTCCGACTCGGAGGTGCTGCTCAATGTCTTTGCCCACGAGTTGGGCAAGCAAGGCCTGCACCTGGAGCCGGGCGACATCTTCGACGCGGTGCGCCGCGTGCATCGTCGCTGCCGGGGCGGTTATGCCGCGGTGGCGATCATCAACGGCGTGGGTCTGGTCGCCTTCCGCGACCCCCACGGCATCCGTCCGGTGGTCTTCGGCACCCGTGACGAGGGCGAGGGGGAGGAGGTGATGATCGCGTCCGAGTCGGTGGCCCTCGACGTGGGCGGCTTCGACCTGCACCGTGACCTGGCGCCCGGCGAGGCGATCTTCGTCGACATGACCGGTGCCATCCATACCCAGCAGTGCGCCGATCATCCGCGACTCGCCTCCTGCATCTTCGAGCACGTCTACCTGGCACGCCCCGACTCCATCCTCGACGGTGCCTACGTCTACGGCACCCGTATGCAGATGGGCCGCAAGCTCGGCGACCGCATCCAGAGCGAGTGGCCGGAGCACGACATCGACGTGGTGATCCCCATTCCCGACACCTCGCGCACCTCCGCCCTGGAGCTTGCCCAGCACCTGGGCGTGACCTATCGCGAAGGCTTCATGAAGAACCGCTACATCGGTCGGACCTTCATCATGCCGGGCCAGACCCAGCGCAAGAAGTCGGTGCGCCAGAAGCTCAACGCCATCGGCGTCGAGTTCAAGGACAAGAACGTGCTGCTGGTGGATGACTCCATCGTACGCGGCACCACCTGCAAGCAGATCATCCAGATGGCCCGGGAAGCCGGTGCGCGCAAGGTCTATTTCGCCTCCGCCGCGCCGCCGGTGCGCTATCCCAACGTTTATGGCATCGACATGCCGGCGGCCAGCGAGCTGATCGCCCATGGCCGCAGCGAGGCCGAGGTGGGCGAGCTGATCGGCGCCGACCGGATCTTCTATCAGGATCTCGACGACCTGAAGGCCGCCTGTCGCGAGGTGAACCCGGAACTCGAGGCCTTCGACTGTTCGGTGTTCGACGGCAAGTACGTCACCGGCGATATCGACGAGCGCTATCTGTCAGACCTCGAGGCCTCGCGCAGCGACGACGCCAAGCAGCAGCGCAGCGCCGGCGACCATGCCCTGGTGGGGATGCACAACCAGGAAGATGACATCGACGACTGAGGGGCACGTCATGCAGCAGGATCAGACACCAGAGCAGGAATGGGCACTGGAGACCCTGGCGATCCGCGCCGGTCACCAGCGTACCCATGAGCAGGAGCATGGCGAGCCGATCTTCCCGACCTCGAGCTTCGTCTACGGCAGCGCCGCCGAGGCGGCGGCCAAGTTCAGCGGCGAGGAACCGGGCAACATCTACTCGCGTTTCACCAACCCCACGGTGCGCACCTTCGAGCAGCGACTGGCAGCCATGGAGGGAGGCGAGCGCTGTGTGGCCACCAGCTCCGGCATGGCGGCGATCCTGGCCACGGCGCTGGCCCTGCTCCAGTCTGGTGACGAGATCGTGGCCTCGCGGTCGCTGTTCGGTTCCACCGTCAGCCTGTTCGACAAGTACCTGGGCAAGCTCGGCATCACGACGCGCTACGTGGAGCTTTCGAACCTCGAGGCCTGGGAGGCAGCCATGACGCCGGCCACCCGGCTGCTGTTTGCCGAGACACCGTCCAACCCGCTCTCCGAGGTCGTGGACATCGCGGCGCTGGCGAGGATCGCCCGCAAACATGAGGCCTGGCTGGCCATCGACAACTGCTTCCTGACCCCGGCGCTGCAGAAGCCGATTGAACTGGGCGCCGACCTGGTGATCCATTCCGCCACCAAGTACCTGGACGGGCAGGGCAGGGCGATCGGCGGTGCCGTGGTGGGGCGTGACAAGGAGCTCGAGGAGGTGTTCGGGGTGGTGCGCACCTGTGGCCCCTGCCTGAGCCCCTTCAATGCCTGGATCTTCACCAAGGGCCTGGAGACGCTCAACCTGCGCATGAGGGCGCACTGCGAGAACGCCCGGATCCTGGCCGAGTGGCTGGAGGGACATCCCGCGGTGGCGCGGGTCCACTACAGCGGCTTGGCCACCCATCCTCAGCACGAACTCGCCAGCCACCAGCAGCAGGGCTATGGGGCGGTGTTGGGCTTCGAGGTGAAGGGGGGGCGCGAGGCAGCCTGGTCGGTGATCGATGCGACTCGCATGCTCTCCATCACCGGCAACCTGGGGGACGTCAAGACCACCATCACCCATCCCGGCACCACCACCCATGGGCGCCTCTCCGAAGAGCAGAAGGATGCCGCGGGGATCACCGAGGGGCTGATCCGCGTGGCGGTCGGCCTGGAGGCCATGGAAGACATCCGCGCCGATCTGGCCCGGGGGCTCGACGCCCTGGTGTGATCGTCAACCCGATCGCTTGTCCATGTGGCAGGCGATCGGCTGTCGCACAGTCTTCCATCTTGAACTCCTGCTTCTCGTCGCCATCTCAACAGGGCACGCATTCATTGCCGCCCAAGGAGGGCCATGATGAAGATCCTGATGGTACTGACGTCGCATGACCGCATGGGTGACACCGGCCACGAGACCGGTTTCTGGCTCGAGGAGTTCGCTGCACCCTACTACGTCTTCAAGGACGCCGGCGCCGAGATCACCCTGGCCTCGCCCAAGGGCGGCCTGCCGCCGGTGGACCCCAACTCCCAGGCCGAGGAGGCTCTCACCGAGGAGACCCGGCGCTTCGAGGCAGATGCCGAGGCCAGGGCGCAACTCGCCGAGACCCACAAGCTCTCCGAGGTCGAGGTGAGCGACTTCGACGCCGTCTTCTTTCCCGGCGGACATGGGCCGCTCTGGGACCTTACCGGTGATCCCGATGCCCGCCGCCTGATCGAAGGCTTCCTGGCGGCCGAGCGGCCCGTGGCGGCGGTCTGCCATGCGCCCACGGTGCTGCTTGAGGCCCGCACGCCCGAGGGCGAGCCGCTGGTCAAGGGGCGCAAGGTCACCGGCTTCGCCAACAGCGAAGAGGAGGCCGTGGGCCTGTCCCAGGTGGTGCCGCACTTGCTGGAGGATGCGCTCAAGTCGCAGGGCGGTCGCTACGAGCGCAGCAGCGATGATTTCGCTCCCTTCCAGGTGCGCGATGGTCTGTTGGTGACCGGTCAGAACCCGGCGTCCAGCGCTTCAACTGCTCGCCTGTTGCTCGAGGTGCTCGCCGAGCGAAGCTGACAGGTCTCGATCCACCGAGCATGCCACGCTGTCCGCCATGCCTACCGTGGCGGGCGTCATGTGCTTTTTCCGAAAGGTGCGTTCGGCTTTTTTCAGCGGATGCCGATGTAGCGCTGCGGTAGGATGATGTGATCGACACGACGCAGACCGAGGCATCTGGACATGTGGAAGAACACCCGCAGCGGCTGGGGGCTGGTCAGTATCCTGCTGCACTGGATCAGTGCCATGGCCATCATCGGCCTCTTCGCCCTGGGCTGGTGGATGACCGGGCTCGGCTACTATGACAGCTGGTATAACCTGGGGCCCTGGTGGCATCGCTCCATCGGTATGTTGCTGCTGTTTGCCACCTTTTTTCGCGTGGTCTGGCGCATCACGAATCCTGTGCCGGTGGAGAAGGGGCATCGCCTCGAGCGCCTGGCCGCCCATCTCGGCCACATCGGCCTCTATGTACTGATGCTCGTGGTGCTGGTCAGCGGCTACCTGATCTCTACCGCCGATGGCAGGGGGATCAGCGTGTTCGACGCCTTCACGGTGCCTGCCATGATCAGCGATCTGCCGAATCAGGCCACAGTGGCCGGCCAGGTCCACTGGTACAGCGCCCTGGCGCTGATCCTGCTGGCGGCGGGGCATACCCTGGCCGCCCTGAAACACCATTGGGTCGATCGCAATGACGTCCTGTGGCGCATGGTCGACCCGCGCCGTTCCCGTCGTCCCTGAGGCGATTCACCCCCGACACGACCCGCAAGGAGAGACACCCGATGATCAAGAAGACCGCCATTGCCACCGCCCTGAGCGCCGCCGCCTTGGTGGGCGTCAGCCAGGCCCAGGCCGCCGACTATGTCATCGACACCGAGGACGGTCAGCACGCCTTCGTGCAGTTCAAGATCAGCCACCTGGGCTACTCCTACATCCTCGGCAGCTTCGAGGATTTCTCCGGGAGTTTCAGCTACGATCCCGAGAACCTGGACGCGTCTTCCGCCAGTGTGGAGGTCGATGTTGCAAGCCTCAACAGTAACCATGCCGAGCGCGACAAGCACATCCTGAGCGATGACTTCCTGGATGCGGGCGAGTACCCCACCGCCACCTTCACGTCCACCGGCTTCGAGTCGACCGGCGACAATGAAGGCGTGATGACGGGTGAACTGACCCTGCACGGCGAGACCAACGAGATCGAGATGCCGGTCACTCTAGTCGGGGAGGGCGAGGATCCCTGGGGGGGCTATCGCGCCGGTTTCGAAGGCTCCACCACCCTCGTGCTGGCCGACTACGGCATCGACATGGGGGATTTCCCCGAGGTGATGTACGAGCTTGAGCTCTATGTGACCTTCGAGGGCATTCGCCAGTAAGGCATGCCCGCGATTCCACACGCAGGCAGCATGACGCCCCCCGGAGATGCTCCGGGGGGCGTTTCATTACAGGGTTAGAGGTGAGGCTCAGCGAGTCTCGTTGAGCACCGCCTCGGGGAAGTGCCGGCGCAGGATGCGGTTCTGGAACTCATCCACGAAGCGGCTATTGATGATGATGATGAAGCGCTCGAAGGGCTCATCGGCATCTTCCTGGTGGATGCCGTCCACGCTGTGGAAGAGACGGTCGTCGCGCAGGTGCAGGATATCCCCGGGGGCGAGGGTCGTTTCGACCAGGGGGCGGGTTCCTGCCTTGTCGGCATAGAGGTGATTATCCCCCCCGGCGACATTGTGGCGATTCAGCACCAGGATGCTCAGCGCCTTGCAACCATCGGCGTGGATACCCTGGCCCTGCAGGGGGTCGACCATGCCCTCGCCGCGAACGCCGGTAATCTGCATCAGGATGGGCTCGTTCGGTTTCAGGTCCCAGAGCCGGGCCCAGGCGCGCACGAAGGCCTTCACATCCGGGCGAGCCATGAACTCGGGCGTCAGCGGCTCGTAGTAGCGAAGGCGGTCCGCCATGCTCTCGGCATCATTGAAGGCGCCCCCCTGCGCCATGGGGCAATGGCCCATATCGTAGGCCTCCCCCCGCTCATCCAGGGTCAGCCAGGACATCCGCTTCCAGCGACGGTTGACGTAGGGGTCACGGGGCAGGTCGGCGGTGAACGCCTGCCAGGCCTCGAGATCCACCCGGGAGCGCACCTCGGTCCTGGCCCAGTCCTGTCGCTGCAGGGCGTCGGTGACCTCCGGTGACCAGTAGTCGGCTACCGGGTCGAGGGGCATGGTGGCGGGATCGAAGCCGTACTTGAGGGTATCGAGTTTCATGGGATCTTCTCCATTGGGTGTGGGGCGTGATTGCCCGTGGGTTGCCCGAAAGCCCGGGCAACCCTAGGAAAAGGAGAAGATTTGCAACGAAATGTCAAAAAATGTACCAGACTTGTCGTACTGGTCGGTTGGGATCCTTCGTTGAATCGGCGGATGGCAACACCTGGCCGACCTGATGCGTTGTAGGATATTTCCTACACATGCGGGTAGGATGGGGAGTCTCGATGTCGCACCAAGGGGCCATCTGGCTTCATGATGAGGGGTGACATCGTCATCCGAAGATGAGGGAGCGAATGAGCGGTCGCGATACCGGCTTCCGGCACTGGCTGGCGCGTCGGTGGCAAGAGGTCAGAGCGAGAAGGCCCGATGTCCGGGACGATAGTGTCCGGGAAGATGTCGAGGTCGTGCGCCGCCAGTATCTCGAGAGCGAGCAGCGATTCCGGGCCCTGCTGGAGAGTCTGCCCAAGGTGGCGGTCCAGGGCTATGACCGCGACCGCCGCGTGATCTACTGGAACGAGGCCAGCACCCGGCTCTATGGCTATGCCTCCGAGGAGGCCCAGGGGCGTTTGCTGGAAGAGCTGATCATCCCGGCGCCGATGCGCGAGCCCGTCATACAGGCGCACCGGGCCTGGGTGCGGGAAGGGGTCGAGATCCCCGCCGATGAGCTCGAGCTCCAGCACAAGAGCGGGGAGCTGGTCCCGGTCTTCTCCCACCATGTCATGCTCGGCGAGCACACCGATGACCCCCTGATGTTCTGTATCGACGTGGACCTCTCGGACCAGAAGCGAGCGCATCGTGAGCTGGATTTCGCCACGCGCTTCGATTCGCTGACTCACCTGCCCAATCGCCAGACCTTCGAGGCGCAACTGGACGAGGCCATCGCCGACTGTCGCCGACAGGACACCGGGCTGGTCCTGGTCTATCTGGACATCGACCACTTCGTGGAGATCAATGACGCCCTGGGCTACGAGCAGGGGGATCGGCTGCTGGTCGAGCTGACCCGGCGGCTGCATCGGGCGACGAGGGCCTCGGACATGATGTCTCGACTCTCCAGCGACGAGTTCGTGATCGCTTTCCCTGGGTTCCAGCGCGAGGATGTCCTCCCGCAGCTGGTCCACAAGGTCCAGCAGGTCCTGCGCGCTCCCTTCCTGATGGATGGGTCGCGGCGCCAGGTGACGGCCTGCCTGGGCGTCAGCCTCTATCCGGACAACGGTGATACGGCACGCGAGCTGATCCGCAACGCCGATGTGGCCAAGAACCGGGCCAAGCTGGACGGCCGCGGCAGCGTCTGGTTCTTCGACCAGCAGCTCCACGACGAGCTGCTCCATCAGCATCGCCTCGTCGACCGACTGGAGCAGGCCCTGGACAGCGGGGGGCTCTCGTTGCACTACCAGCCGCAGGTATCCGCCGTCAGCGGTTGTATCGAGAACCTCGAAGCGCTCCTTCGCTGGCAGCCCGCGGAAGGTCCGCCGATCTCGCCGGCCGAGTTCATTCCCCTCGCCGAACGCTCCGACCTGATTCATCGTCTCGGTGACTGGGTCATGGAGACCGCGTGTCGTCAGCGGGCGCTCTGGCGAGATGCCGGCCTGGCAATCGAGCGTATCGATATCAATTTCTCCGGTCGGCAGATGAGCCGGTCCGATGTCTTCGAGCGCTTCGAGGCCTGCCTGGCACGCCACGGTCTGGGACCCCGGCATATCGGTCTCGAGCTTACCGAGAACGTGCTGATCGAGGCCGACGACAGGATCCTCGAAGGCTTGCGCCGGCTCCATCATCTGGGCTTTCGCATTGCCATCGATGATTTCGGTACCGGCTACTCGTCGCTCAGCTACCTCAAGCACTTCCCGGTCACGGCACTCAAGATCGATCGGACCTTCGTGCGCGATGCGCCGGACCAGCCCGAAGATCGGGCCATCATGGAGGCGGCGATCTTCATCGGCCATCGCCTGGGGCTCGAGGTCGTGGCCGAAGGCGTCGAGAACCGCGAACAGCTAATGTTGATCCGGGAGATGCGCTGCGATCTGGTCCAGGGGTTCTACTTCTTCCGCCCCATGCCGGCCCTGGAAATGGAGCGTGTCCTTGGCGGGCTGGTGACGGGGCACCAGGGGTTTGTGGGCTGAGTCCGACGTCCGCTTGGCGTAGAATGCCAGCCCTGCGGACGACCACGGAGCCCCTGTGAATTCCCTCGACGAATCCCGTTCCTCACTTGGCCTCACCCTCTGGCGCCAGACCTGGCCCATGGCCATCGGTGTGCTGGCACTGCTCGGCTTCCAACTGGTGGACAGTGCCTTCATCGCGCGACTCGGCACGGCACCGCTGGCCGCCCAGTCTTTCACCTTCCCGCTCTCCTTTCTGGTCATCGGCATCCAGGTCGGCATGGGGATCGCCATCGCGGCGATGATCTCGCGGGCCCTGGGGGGAGGGGAGTCCTTCCGGGCACGTCGGTTGGGCAGCCTGGTGCTGCTGGTGGGGACCGTCACCATTGCCCTGCTGGTGGTGCTGCTGTGGGCCATCCAGGCGCCAGTCTTCGCCCTGCTGGGGGCCGACGAGTCCACCCGCGAGTTGATCCGAGCCTACTGGGCGCCCCAACTGCTGGCGGCCTGGCTGGGGGCGGTGCTCTATTTCGGCTATAGCCTGTTCCGGGCCCACGGGGACACCTGGCTGCCCGGCAAGATGATGGTGATCACCAGCCTGGTCAACCTGGTCCTCGACCCGCTGCTGATCTTCGGCATCGGTCCCTGGCAGGGATTGGGTCTGCCCGGGGCGGCGTGGGCCACGTCGATCGCCTTCGCGACCGGCCTGCTGGTGCTGGGCCGCCGGCTGAGTGGCATGGACTGGCTGGCGGCCGAAGGATTGCTCGGGGAATTGCGCCGTTCGCTGGTGCCCTTCGCCGGTATCGCCGGCCCGGCCATGATCAGCCAGCTGATGCCGCCCTTGGCGGCCATGCTCGCCATCTCGGTAGTGGCCTCCCTCGGCGAGGCTCAGGTAGCGGCCTGGGGGCTGGCCAGCCGCCTGGAAACCCTCTCGCTGATGGTGGTGCTGGCCATGACCATGTCGCTTCCGCCCTGGCTCGGCCGTTGTTACGGTGCCGGGGACTGGGACCAGATACACCGGCTGATGCGCCTGGCGCTCAGGGGGGTGGTAGCCTGGCAGCTGTCGCTGGGAATCCTGATGGCCCTGGCCTCTCCCTGGGTGGCGCTCGCGCTTTCCGGGAATCCCGAGGTGCGCGATGACCTGGCGACGCTGATTCGTTTCCTGCTGCCAAGCTATGCGGCACTGGGCGTCTGCATGATCGTGGTCTCGGCGGGCAACGCCCTGGGCTGGCCGCTGCGTGCCATGCTGATGTCGGCCGCCCGGCTGTTCGTCTTCTACCTGCCTTGTCTCTGGGCCGGGGCCTGGCTGGGCGACTTGGTGGGCCTGGCCATGGGCGCGGCGCTCGGCAATCTGCTGGCAGGATTGGCGGCCTGGGAGGTGCTGCGACGCATCCTCGCCAGCCCGCGCCGGCAGCCGGGAAAGATGGATAGTGCAATCAACTAGAAAGCATCGATATCACAATATAAAAAAACAATAAAAATATTAAATATAAAATATATACATTATAACAGTGGAAAAATCAGTCCAATCAACTGGAAGAATCTCCCTATACTGCCCGCCTTTGATCCCACAACCACAAGGCAGAAGGGGAGCCTCCATGAAGGTACTGATTCTCGGCAGCGGCGTCGTCGGCGTCACCAGCGCCTATTACCTGGCCCGCCAGGGCCACGAGGTCACGGTGGTGGACCGTCAGCCATCACCGGCGCTGGAAACCAGTTATGGCAACGCGGGCCAGGTCTCCTTCGGCTTCTCCTCGCCCTGGGCGGCGCCCGGCATCCCGCAGAAGGCGGTCAAGTGGATGTTCCAGGAGCACGCCCCGCTCAAGATCCAACCCAGGATGGATCCGACCATGGCGCGTTTCATGATGCAGATGCTGAGCAACTGCAATGCCGACCGTTACATGGTCAACAAGGAGCGTATGGTCCGCGTGGCCGAGCATAGCCGGGCCTGCATCAATGCCCTGCGCGACGAGACCGGTATCCGCTACGAAGACCGCCAGCGCGGCCTGCTGCAGCTGTTCCGCCACGAGAGCCAGGTGGAGGCGGTGGAGAAGGACATGAGGGTGCTCGAGCAGTGCGGGGTGCGCCACCAACTGCTGAACGCCGAGGAGATCGCCGGCGTGGAACCCGCCCTTTCCCGGGTGCCGGGCAAGTTCGTCGGCGGCCTGCACCTGCCTGACGACCAGACCGGCGATTGCCATCTCTTCACCAACCGCCTCGCGGACTACTGCCGCGAGCGGCTGGGTGTCGAGTTCCGCTTCAACGTCGACATCCAGCGCCTCAGACGCAGTGCCGGCAAGGTGGAGAGCGTGGTGACCAGCGCGGGCGAGTTGACCGCCGATGCCTATGTAGTCTGCCTGGGGAGTTATTCGCCGTTTCTGGTCAAGGACCTGGGCCTCAGGCTGCCGATCTATCCGGTCAAGGGCTACAGTCTGACCGTGCCGGTCACGGACGACGGCGGCGCACCCCAGTCCACGGTCATGGACGAGAGCTTCAAGGTGGCAATCTCGCGCTTCGATGACCGCATCCGGGTGGGCGGCACCGCCGAGCTTGCCTCCTACAACCTCGACCTGCTGGAGAAGCGCCGGGCCACCATCGGCATGGTGGTGCGTGACGTATTCCCGGAGGGCGGGGACGTGGCCAACGCCGAGTTCTGGACCGGACTGCGCCCCATGACCCCGGACTCCACGCCGATCATCGGGGCCACGCGGGTCGACAACCTGTGGCTCAACACCGGCCACGGTACCCTGGGCTGGACCATGAGCTGCGGCAGTGGCCAGCTGCTGGCCGACCTGATGAGCGGGAAGGCGCCGGCCATCGACCCCAGTGGGCTGGATGTCTCCCGCTACGCGGCCTGATACGAGCAAGGAGCAAGGAGCAAGGGAAGCAGTGCCAAGCCGCTTGCATACGAAAAGGCCCGTCGGTTTCCCGGCGGGCCTTTGCTCGATGGTCTCAGGCGAGGTGGCGATCAGTTGACCGCGGCGATCGCCTTGGCCAGGTAGGGCAGGTTCTCGTGGGAGAAGCCGGCCACGTTGGCGCGGCCAGAGCGTACCATGTAGATGCCGAACTCGTCGCGCAGGCGGTCGACCTGCTCGGGCGTCAGGCCGGTGTAGGAGAACATGCCGCGCTGTTCGGCCACGCAGGCGTACTTCTCGTCCAGGTTATAGGGCTTGAGGGCCTCGACGAAGTCACGACGCAGGGTGTTGATGCGGTCGCGCATCTCGGTGAGTTCCTCGCGCCAGATGGTGGCGAGCTCCGCGGAGTGCAGGATCTCGCTGACGATGGCGCCGCCGTGGGCCGGCGGGTTCGAGTAGTTCTCGCGGGCCACGATGGCGATCTGCGAGCGCACGTTCTCCATCTGCTCCTGATTCTTCGCCACCATGATCAAGCAGCCGGTGCGCTCGCAGTAGATGCCGAAGTTCTTGGAACAGGAACTGGTGATGATGACCTCGTCGAGGTTTTCGGCCATCAGGCGTACCCCATAGGCATCCTCGTCCAGGCCCTCACCGAAGCCCTGGTAAGCGAAGTCGATCAGCGGCAGCAGGTTGCGCTCGCGGACGACTTCCAGCACCTGTTGCCACTGGTCGCGGGACAGGTCGAAGCCGGTGGGATTGTGGCAGCAGGCGTGCAGCAGCACCACGTCACCCTCGGGGATCTGCTTGAGCGCCGCCAGCATGCCGTCGAAGTCGAGACGGTTCTCGGCGTCCACGTAGGGGTACTTGTGGAGCGTCAGGCCGGCGGCCGGGAAGATGCCCAGGTGGTTCGGCCAGGTCGGGTCGGAGACCCAGATGTCCTTGCCGGGCAGCTGGTGGGCGATGAAGTCGGCTGCCAGGCGCAGGGCGCCGGTGCCGCCTGGGGACTGGGTAGCGCTGGCACGCTTGGCCTCCAGCACCGGCGATCCTTCGCCCAATACCATCGGCAGTATCACCTCACCGTATGCCGGCGCACCATGGGAGCCGATGTAGGTCTTGGTGGTCTCGTTCTTGAGCAGCAGGGCCTCGGCTTCCTTGACGGCGCGCATCACCGGGGTGTTGCCCTGGGCGTCCTTGTAGACGCCGACGCCGAGATCGACCTTCTGAGGGTTGGTGTCCTTCTTGAAGGCCTCGATCAGACCGAGGATGGCGTCCCCGGGAACCCGCTCAATTTTCTCGAACATTTATTTCGCTACCTCGTCGGTTCTGGCGGCAAGAATGAAATCGTTCCTGTGCAGGCCCTTCATCTCGTGCGACCACCAGGTCACGGTGACCTTGCCCCATTCGGTCAGCAGGGCCGGATGGTGCCCGGCTTCCTCGGCGATCTCGCCGACGCGGTTGGTGAAGTCGAGGGCCTGCTTGAAGTTGCGGAACTTGAAGACCCGCTCCAGCTTCATGATGCCATCGCGCTCGATGATCTGCCACTCGGGGATCTCGGCCTTATACTGCTCGATCTCGGCCTCGGTGACATGGGGGGCGTCCCAGCTGCAGGCCTCGCATTGCTGTTCGGAAAGCTGGCTCATGGTATCTCCTTGTCGTCTCGATGGATCGTCGTCGTGGTGATTGGGGCGTCTCGCGCTCCAGTCAATTGTGCTTGCCGTGGGTAGTCAGTGGGGGTCAGGCACTGGCCCTGGCGCTGCTCGGGGCCGGTTCGAACCGCGGCTCGAACAGGCCCAGCTCCATGGCACGGTGCACCATGCCCATGATGTCCTGCCGGGAAAGGTCGTGCAGGGTGGTGAGATCGTCAAGCACATAGTAGAGGGGCTGGAGGATGTCGATGCGGTAGGGGGTGCGCAGGGCATCCACGGGATCGAAGGGCCGATGAACCGGCACGTCGGAGAGCGAGTGCAGGGTCTCTCTGGGCGAGGAGATGATGCCGCCGCCGTAGATGCGCCGCCCGGCCGGTGTATCGACCAGGCCGAACTCCACGGTCATCCAGTACAGCCGCGCCAGATAGACCCGCTCCTTCGGCGTGGCGGCCTTGCCCAGGCGACCATAGGTGGCGGTGAACTCGGCGAACGAGGGGTCGGTGAGCATCGGGCAGTGGCCGAAGATCTCGTGGAAGATATCCGGCTCCTTCAGGTAGTCCATTTCTTCCGGAGTGCGGATGAAGGTGGCCACCGGAAAGCGTCGATTGGCGAGCAGGTCGAAGAAGGTGTCGAAGGGGATCAGGGCGGGTACCTGGGCCGTCTGCCAACCGGTGGCGGCCTGCAGGACCCTGTCCACCTCGCCGAGCTGGGGAATGCGTGACTCGGGCAGGGCCAGGCGCTCCAGGCCGTCGAGGTACTGCTGGCAGACGCGCCCCTCGATCATGCCCAGCTGGCGCTGCATGAGGGCCTGCCAGGTGGCATGCTCGGTGTCGCTGTAGGCGATATGGCCCCGGTCGTCGGGCAGTCGAGCGCGGTAGCCGGTCTTGCTGGCGAAGTCGCTCAGTTCACTCAATCTGGTCGTCATGATTTCTCCGTGGCGTCGCTTGTGGGTTGTTGTCTGCCGTGCGGAATCCCCTCGAGTCTAGGCGTGACGGGATGTCCACAGGAGAGTCTTGCCACGCAAGCCAGGCAGTTCGAGATCGGTTGCCTGTAAAGAAATCATGACGATTTTTACCGCCAGCAAGGGTCCAAGAGGCAAGATGCGTGCTGGCGCGGATTGAGGCGGTACAGGTGTCACGTTATCTTGACACTCAAGTCACGTCGACGTGACGACTTTCAAGATACCAAGAGAGAACCTAGCCAGATGCGACTGAGGTTTCACTGCCAGAACCGGATCGGCATCCTGCGCGACATCGTCGCCCATTTCTCCGACTATGGCCTCAACGTGGCCCGTGGCGAGGTGGGGGGCGAGCACGGCAATGCGATTTACCTGCATGTGCCGAACCTGCTGCATGCGCAGCTCGCTACCTTAAGGCCGGAGCTGGAAGCCGTGCCAGGCGTATTCGGGGTTCGCCAGGTCAACCTGATGCCCAGCGAGCGTCGTCACCTGGAACTGGATGCGCTGCTCTCGTCGCTCTCCGACCCGGTGATGTCCATCGACATGGAGGGGCATATCGTGGCCGCCAACCGGGCTGCCGGGCAGTTGCTCGGCGTGCGCATCGACGAGGTGCCGGGGCTGTCGCTGGATCGCCATCTTCCTGAACTGGACCTGCCGGCGCTGATCCGGCGCAACAACGCCCGGGTCAACGGCCTGCGCATCAAGCTGCGCGATACCACCTTCCTTGCCGATATCGCGCCCCTGCATCGAGAGCATCAGGACGACGTGGCCTCGCTGGCCGGGGCCGTGGTGACCCTTCACCGGGCCGATCGCATCGGGGAGCGCATCTACCAGGTGCAGCGCCAGGAGCTCCGCGGCTTCGAGGCGATCTTCCAGGCGAGCCCGAGGCTGCAGGCGTTGATCCGCGAGGCGCGGCGGATGGCGCCGCTGGATGCCCCCTTGCTGATCCAGGGCGAGACCGGCACCGGCAAGGAGTTGCTGGCCCGGGCCTGTCACCTGGCCAGTGCGCGTGGCCAGTCGCCCTTCATGGCCCTCAACTGTGCCGGCCTTCCCGAGTCCATGGCCGAGACCGAGTTGTTCGGCTATGCCCCTGGCGCCTTCGAGGGTGCACGCCCCGAGGGCAAGCTGGGGCTTCTGGAGTTGACGGCAGGGGGGACCATCTTCCTTGACGAGGTGGGCGAGATGAGCCCGCGGCTGCAGGTCAAGCTGCTGCGCTTTCTTCAGGATGGCGGCTTCCGTCGGGTGGGCAGCGACGAGGAGACCTGGCTCGACGTGCGGGTGATCTGTGCCACCCAGCAGGACCTGCCTGCGCTCTGTGCCGAGGGGCTGTTTCGCCACGACCTCTATCATCGTCTCAACGTGCTGTCGCTGCAGGTACCTCCACTGCGCGAGTGCCGTGATGGCATTGAGGCGCTGTCCATGCACTTCATTGACCGCGCGGCTCGTCAGATCGGCTGCCGCCTCCCGGGCCTCTCTTCGCCGGCCCTGGCGAGGCTTGCCGCCTACCATTGGCCCGGAAATGTTCGCCAGCTCGAGAACGTGCTCTTCCAGGCGGTCTCGCTGTGCGAGGGCGAGGCCATCGAGCCTGCGCATCTGCGCCTGCCCGACGTTGGGGCTTCGGCAGGTCTTGCGGGCATCGATCTCGAGGGATCCCTCTCCGGCATCCTCGGCGAAGTGGAGCGCCGGGTGCTCGAGGAGCTCTATCCGCGGCATCCGTCCAGCCGGCAGCTGGCCAGGCGCCTCGGGGTCTCTCATACCACCATCGCCAACAAGCTTAAGCGCTATGGGATTGGCGGGGAGGAGTGATGCGCCGTCTGACTGCCAACTCGTTGCCTTCAGAGGGGTTGCCGCTGTGGCTCAAGCTGGTCTTCAGCTTCTGGGTGTTGGTCTGGGCGCCGACCTACTGGATGCTGCTGGGCCCCCAGAACTATTTCTGGCTGTGCAACCTGGCCAACTTCCTGCTCCTGGCGGGGCTCTGGAGCGAGAGCCGGCGGCTGGTCTCCATGCAGTGGCTGGCCGTGGCCCTGGTGGGCACCTTCTGGGCGGTGGACGTGGGCACCGCCTGGCTGACCGGCTGGCATCCTATCGGCGGGACCGAGTACATGTTCGATCCCGAACACCCCCCGCTGACACGGGCAATGTCGCTCTACCATCTGATCCTGCCGCTGGTGGCTGGATTCGCGATCTGGCGGATCGGCTATGATCGCCGGGCGCTGGTCTGGCAGAGCGTGCTTACCTGGCTGGTAATCCCTGCCAGCTATCTCTTCACCGAGGCCGAGCGCAACATCAACTGGGTCGAGGGGCCCTTCGGGCAGCCCCAGTCGATGATGGACCCTCTGCTTTACCTGGCGGGGCTGATGATCCTCTGGCCGCTGTTGATCTATCTTCCGGTGCACGGGCTGACCCTGGCGCTGTCACGTCGCCGCCGCGGCTGACCTGGTCAACCGGCGATCTGCTCGGCGACGCGCTGGCGAACCTCGGCATAGGGATAGCCCTCCAGGGCGGCGAAGGCCTCCAGCTTGCGCACCTTCATGGGGGTGAACAGCGGCGTGGTGATCCCGCACAGGAAGCGTGTCAGCAGGTCCGCCGTGGGCGGATGGCCTTCGCCGGCTTCCGCCAGCCGCTTGAGGAAGGGGCCGCAAAGAGGCGCGATCTCCCGTGACGACAGCGGTTGTGTCGGCGCGGCGTCCGGGAGTCGTGCGACCTGCCCTCGGCAGGCAGAACAGTGCCCGCAGTGCTCGGGGGCCCTGGCATCGCCGAACCAGTCCGCGAGCCGGCGGCTCAGGCAGCGGTCACTCTCGAAGAGCGCGAGCATGGCGTGCAGTCGGTCGATCTCTGCCCGCTCCTTGTCGCGAAAGTAGCCGAAGAGGTCGTCGGTCAGCGACACCGGATCGATCTCGGCCGAGAGCACCTCATAGACTTCGGTCATCTGCTTGCTCTCGAGCACCATCCAGCCCTTCTCGACGAAGTAGTCCAGGGCGGTGATCACCCGGCCGCGACGGGTATCCAGGCCGCGCTCCGCCCCGAGCGCCTCCAGGGTGGCGAAGTCCAGGCTGTACCAGGTCCGCGCGCGGGAGGAAGCATCAAGAATCGCCTGGACGAAGTCACGCCGTTCGCCCTGGAAGCGGTCGACCAGGGCCTCTGGCTCACCCTCCAGCCGGAAGCGGTAGTCGGCGAAGTAGCTGTAGCGGGGCGCGATCAGGCGGCGCAGTTCGAGCTGCACCAGCAGGGTCTTGAGCGGCAGGGGGCGGATATTGCTGTGCCGCGACAGCGTATTGAGCATCAGCTCCCACTGGCTGCCGGCGGCGCGGAGATCGTCGATCACCCGACGAATGCCATGATGCTCGGGGGTGTCGCCGTAGACGAAGTTCTCCAGCACCTCGATATGGTCACGCCCCGCCAGCATCAGGCAACTGGAGGGCAGGCCGTCGCGGCCGGCACGGCCGATCTCCTGGCTGTAGTTCTCGATGGACTTCGGCAGGTCGAAGTGCACCACGTTGCGGATATCGGCCTTGTCGATGCCCATGCCGAAGGCGATGGTGGCGACGATGCAGGGCGTGTGGCCCGCCATGAAGTCACGCTGGATCGCCTCACGCCGCTCGCCGTCGAGACCGGCGTGGTAGGCGATGGCCGGCAGGCCCGCCTTCGCCAGGTAGGCGGCCAGCCGTTCCGCCGTCTGCTGAAGGGTGACATAGACGATGGTCGGCTTGGGTGGGCCCTGCTCGAAGCGGGGACGTAGCCACTCGACCAGACGGCGGGGGCGCTCGACGGCGGGTACCGGCGTTACCTGGAGGTCGAGATTGGCGCGGTAGAAGCCGGTGCCAGTGACATCCCCCGGCGCGATGTCAAAGCGCGAGCGCATGTCGTCAATCACCCGCGGGGTGGCCGTGGCGGTGAGCAGCAGCACCTGCGGGATGGCAAAGTCACGGCGGTAGTCCGGCAGCTTGAGGTAGTCCGGGCGAAAGTTGTGGCCCCATTCCGAGATGCAGTGGGCCTCGTCCACCACCATCAAGGAGATGGGTACTCGCCGGATGAAGGCGCGGAACCGCTCGTTCTTGAGGCGTTCCACCGAGACCATCAGGATGCGGATGTCGCCGCGCTTGACCCCTTCCATGACCGCTGCCGCCTCCTCACGGCTCTGGCCCGAATCGAGGCTGGCAGCGGGGATGCCGTGGCGGCCGAGGAAGGCCAGCTGGTCCTGCATCAGGGCCAGCAGCGGCGAGATCACCAGGGTCAGGTGCGGGAGGTGCAGGGCCGGAAGCTGGTAGCAGAGCGACTTGCCGGAGCCGGTGGGGAAGATCGCCGCTGCCGAGCGGCCGGCCACGATGGCCTCGATGACCGGCCGCTGGCCGGGGCGGAAGTCGTCATAGCCGAAGACCTCCTGGAGAGTCTGCTGGATCATGGGCAGGTCCTGCCGTCTGGCATCGGAGAGTTACTGGGATTTTTTCCAGTATAACGTGCTCGTCGGCTCTCGTCCGCGCGCATGCGTGCCGGCATCGCTACACTTTTTCGTGACCCCGTTACCTCAAGACGGGGCAGGAGGGCACCATGTCCATCACCGAGCGTCATCTCGAACTCGAGACCTGCGGTGTCACACTCGAAGGCGATCTGCTGCGGCCCGACAATCCGGCGGGCATCGTGGTGTTCGCACACGGCAGCGGCAGCAGTCGTTTCAGCGTGCGTAACCGTCGGGTGGCGCGCCACCTGGCCGAGCAGGGGCTGGCGACCCTGCTGTTCGACCTGCTGACGCCCGACGAGAGCCTGATCGATGAGCGCACCCGGGCGCTGCGCTTCGACATTCCCCTGATCGGGTCGCGCATGAGCGGGGCCGTGGCCTGGGTGGCCGAAGTGCCGGAGACCCGGGAATGGGGGATCGGCCTGTTCGGGGCCAGCACGGGGGCGGCGGCGGCACTGATCGCCGCCGCCGATCAGCCGTCGCTGGTGCGGGCCGTGGTCTCGCGGGGCGGGCGGCCCGACCTCGCTGGGGAGGCCCTGCCGCAGGTGAAGGCACCGACCCTGATGCTGGTCGGCGGATGGGATACCCAGGTGATCGAATTGAACGAACAGGCCATGGCGCGCATGACCTGTTCGCGCGAGCTGCTGATCGTGCCGGGCGCCACCCACCTCTTCGAGGAGCCCGGCACCCTGGAGAAGGTCGAGGCCCATGCTGCGCGCTGGTTCCTCGACCATCTCGGCCGGGTCTAGACGCCGGCCATGACCTGGTTGCGCCCACCATGCTTGGCCGCATAGAGGCTGTCGTCGGCACGGTGGATCAGGGTCTCGCGGGAGTCACCGATGCGATGTTCGGCGACGCCGATACTGACCGTGATGCATCCCGTACCGATACCGAAGTCATGGTCGGCGATCCGCTCGCGAAGGCGTTCTGCCAACTGCCGGCAGTGAAGCTCAGGGGTGAGAGGCAGCAGCAGGGCGAATTCCTCGCCACCCAGCCGAGCCACCAGATCCTCCTCGCGTAGCATCTCGCGGCAGAGCCCGGCCAGGTCGCGAAGCACCTGGTCTCCCTGAAGGTGCCCCCAGGTGTCGTTGATTGACTTGAAGTGGTCGAGGTCGAGCATCATCAGCGACAGCGGCAGGGCGTGCCGGTTGCTCAACGAGATCTCCTCGTCGAGACGCTGCATCAGCTTGCGGCGATTGGCCAGGCCGGTCAGGTCGTCGGTGTCGGACAGCCGGCGCAGACGCTGCTCCTCGGCCATCTGTTCGCTGATGTCGATCATCATGCCGTACCAGAGGACGCCGGTATCCACCTTGCGGGGCTGGGCGCGCAGGGCGATCCAGCTCAGGCGGTCATCGGCCATCCTCAGCCGGAACTTGGTGGTGATGGGACTTTGCCAGCGGGCAGAACGCTCGATGGCGGCCATGAGGCGAGGGTAATCCGTCTCGGCCAGGCGCTCGAGGGCCGGGAGGGCATTCTGCGCCAGATCACGCCGGTCGACTCCGGTCAGTTGCGTACCGCTGCCGGCCAGGTAGGGAAAGTGCATCCGGCCGTCGGGAGCCCGGTGCAGTTGGAAGATCACCCCGGGCAATTGCTCGGTCAACTCGAGGATCCAGTCCGGCTGCGGCGTTTCCCCACCCGGCATGACGTCGTTGGAAGGCATGCGGGTGTCCTTTTCCCTGCTGCGAACAGGTTGTTCGTTCTTCGTTATTGTCCTGCCCCATGGGGACGGCAGGTGTCGACGCTGGGCGTCTTGGTCAAGCACATTATGATACGCCGTCAGGATCGTGGTGGCATCCTCCCTCGGATGTAGGAGATCGCCTACAAACGCATCGAGTGGATGACCTGAGTCAAGAAAGGGAGAGGTTACCGCTGGTCGCCTGAATGCGTTGGGCATCCGTGGCAGAAGATGACCTGCCGGAGCGCCAGTTCTCCGTCTTTCTGGAGGCTCATTGCGGGGCGTCGAAGTGCGCCGGGCGACCTAGGGAGAAGACGACCTGCCAGAGTTGCATATGGCGCGCCCGGAAGGCCCCGGTGCACACCTAGAGATAGTAGCGGAACATGCGCCGGGTGCGCTCGTTGTAGTGATGAGCGATCTCGTGCCAGTGGGCGTCGACGTTCGCCAGCCAGGCCATCAGCGTTCTGTCATAGTCGGGGCCGACCGGGGGTCATGTAAGCGCCAGTCCTCCATCGGCCCGGAGGGTCATCGCGGGGCGTCGTAGCGCCTAGGGCGTCCGCGGGAGAAGACGACCTGCCAGAGTTGCATATGGCGCGCCCGGAAGGCCCCGGCGCATACCGAGAGATAGTAGCGGAACATGCGGCGGGTGCGCTCGTTGTAGTGATGAGCGATCTCGTGCCAGTGGGCGTCGAAGTTCGCCAGCCAGGCCATCAGGGTGTGGTCGTAATCGGGGCCGAAGTTCTGCCAGTCCTCCATCATCAGGTGATCCTCGCTGGCCTTGGCGATATGCATGGCCGAGGGCAGGACGCCATTGGGGAAGATGTATTTGTTGAACCAGGGATCGGCGCTCACATCGGATCGGTTGGAGCCGATGGTATGCAGCAGGAAGAGGCCATCGGCCGGCATCAGGTGCCTCACCGTCTCGAAGTAGGTGGCGTAGTTGCGGTGCCCCACGTGCTCGAACATGCCGATGGAGACGATGCGGTCATAGAGCCCATCCAGGTCGCGGTAATCCTGCAGCAGGATCTCCACCGGCAATTCGGCGCAGCGCTCCCTGGCCAGGGCGGCCTGTTCCCGGGAGATGGTGATGCCGGTGACCTCGACATCGTGGTGGCGGGCGGCATGTTCGGCGAAGCTGCCCCAGCCACAGCCGATATCGAGGACCTTCATGCCCGGCTTGAGGTCGAGCTTGCGACAGGTCAGTTCCAGCTTGGCCCGCTGGGCCTGGTGCAGGTCATCGGCCGACTTCCAGTAGCCGCAGGAGTAGCACATGGTGGGGTCGAGCATGCGCTCGAAGAGGTCATTGCCCAGATCGTAGTGGGCCTCGCCCACCATGTAGGCACGGGCCTTGCTCTGCAGGTTGAGAAAGCCGGCCTGCAGGCGGTACTTGAGGCGCTCGGTGGTCGAGCGGGCATGCTCGCCGAGTCCATTCAGCAGCAGCCGGCAGGCCAACTCGTCGATGCGATCACACTCCCACCAGCCATCCATGTAGGACTCGCCGAGCCCCAGGGTCCCCTTATGCAGCACTCGAGAGAAGAAGTCGGGATGCAGTACGCGGATATCATGTGGCGCATCCCCGTTGAGCGTGACGCCCGAGCCATCGAGGAGCTGTTCGATGACCCGGCGGGCCCGAGTATCGGGCAGGGCGATGGGACCGATGCGGGGTTCGCTGGTCATGGAGTCCTCCGGATCCGGTGATGGATGTCAGGCTGGCGAACGCGCTGGGCACGGCTCTACGTCAGTGGCACTTTTGAAAACCAGCATAGACCAGCATCCTGAGGTCGTGTATTTCAACGACTTCACGAACGAGGAGAGTGAGAGCCATGAACGTGATCATCGATTTATGTGTAGTGCCATTGGGTGTCGGGGTGTCGGTCTCTCCGCATATCGCGGCATGCCAGCGCGTCATCCAGGCGTCCGGTCTCGAGCACCGCATGCATGCCTACGGCACTAACATCGAGGGGCCATGGGACGAGGTGATGGCAGTGGTCAAGCGCTGTCACGAGGTCGTGCACGAGATGGGGGCGCCGCGCATCACCAGCACGCTCAAACTCGGGACCCGCACCGATCGCGACCAGCGCATGGACGACAAGGTGGCGAGCGTCGAGACCCTGCTGGGCAGGCAGTAAACCCGAGGGGTCACGGCTGCGGCAGTTTGGCTGTCAATTTTTCGTTACGCCCTGTCAGGGGTTTGCGCCATGCCGGGGGCGGACGCGATGGGCTTGCGGTGGTTGTAAGGAATTCGTTACGAGACAGGGGGCATGGGTCGTGCTGAAGGGGCATCAGGGGCAGGGTTGGCACGTTCCGGCCGGCTGGTCGAGGCACTAGGCTGAGCGTCATCGAGAGCCCGCCGGCGGCGACAACGTCCGCCACGGGTCGATGACGCTCCATCGCGAATTCACAACAACAGCCCCTGGAGGATGCATGAACGCTCCCGCCCATACCCACGACGCCCTCGACCACGCCAATCCCATCGGGACCAACGGCTTCGAGTTCGTCGAGTACACCGCACCGACCGCCGAAGGCATCGAGGCGCTGCGCGCCCTGTTCGTCCGCATGGGGTTCACCGAGACCCGGCGCCACCGCTCCAAGCAGGTCACGCTGTTCCAGCAGGAGGGCGTGAACTTCGTCCTCAATGCCGAGCCGGGCAGTCATGCCGCCGAGTTCGCCAGAGTTCACGGACCCAGCGCCTGCGCCATGGCCTGGAAGGTGGCCGATGCGCGCCAGGCCTTCCAGCATGCCGTGGACAATGGCGCGGAGCCGGTCGAAAACCCCGTGGCCGATGGCGAGGTGGGCATTCCCGCCGTGAAAGGCATCGGCGGTTCGCTGCTCTACTTTGTCGACCATAAGCTCGACGCCCAAGGCCGAACCATCTACGACATCGACTTCGAAGCGATCCCGGGGCGCACACCGCAGGACAACAGCGTCGGCCTGCAGGTCCTCGACCACCTGACGCACAACGTCGATCGAGGCCAGATGGATGTCTGGGCCGACTTCTACACCCGCATCGCCAACTTCCACGAGAACCGCTACTTCGACATCGAAGGCAAGATGACCGGGCTGCATTCCCGCGCCATGACCGCGCCCTGCGGCAAGATGCATATCCCGATCAACGAGTCGGCCGACGACACCTCGCAGATCGCCGAATTTCTGCGTGAGTACAACGGCGAGGGGATCCAGCATCTGGCCATGGCCACCGATGACATCTATGCCACGGTGCGGGCCCTCAAGGCCAATGGCGTCACCTTCCTGACGACCCCGGACACTTATTACGAGAAGGTCGACGAGCGGGTGCCCAACCACCAGGAGAAGGTCGAGGACCTTCGCGAGCTGAGCCTGCTGGTCGATGGCGGTCCCGACCAGGGCGTGCTGCTGCAGATCTTCACCGAGACGGTGATCGGACCCATCTTCTTCGAGATCATCCAGCGCAAGGGGAACGACGGCTTCGGCGAAGGCAATTTCAAGGCCCTGTTCGAATCCATCGAGGAAGACCAGATTCGTCGCGGCGTCCTCAAGGCGGATTGATCCTCGACTTGATGCTGGTCGCTGAGCATCCGGCAGGCGAGAGCGGTCGATAGCAGCACAATCGACCGCCCGTCTGCCCAATCACGATAAAATCCGTCACAATGGCGCCCATGTGGCGACCCTTCGCCGTGTCGGAACAACAATTTCCGTGACCCCTGGTGTGCTATGACAACGAATCCACAATCCCGAACCCAGTGGCTCGGCCGCTGGGGTTTTATCCTGGCGGCGACCGGCTCCGCGGTGGGCCTGGGTAACATCTGGAAATTCCCCTATATCACCGGTGAGTTCGGTGGCGGGGCCTTCGTGCTGGTCTACCTGGCCTGCATCCTGGCCGTGGGGGTGCCGGTGATGATGACCGAGATTGCCCTCGGTCGCCGCGGTCGTGGTAGCCCCATCGACGCCATCCGTCGCGTGGTCGGCGAGTCGGGCCGCGGCTCGGCCTGGTCACTGCTGGGCTGGATGGCCATGCTGTGCGGCTTCCTGATCCTGTCGTTCTATGTGGTGGTGGCGGGCTGGTCCTTCTCCTACCTGTGGAAGATGCTGAGTGGTGGCCTGGCCGGTTCCAGTGTCGAGGAGATGGCGGCGATCTTCGGCGCCAACAATGAAAGCCCCCTGAACCTGGGGTTCTGGAGCACCCTGGTCACGGTGGCCACCATGGTGATCGTCGGCAAGGGCGTCCAGGCCGGTATCGAGAAGAGCGTCAGCTGGATGATGCCCGGCATGGTGGTGATGCTGCTGGTGCTGATCGTCTATGGGATGTTCACCGGCGGCTTCGGCGATGCGCTACGCTTCCTGTTCTCTTTCGATGCCGGCAGCCTCTCCAGCGAGGGCATGCTGGCCGCTCTGGGGCATGCCTTCTTTACCCTCTCCCTGGCCTCCGGGGCCATCCTTACCTACGGCAGTTACCTGCCGGCGCGGGCCTCCATTGCCCGCACGACGCTGACCGTGGCGCTGGCCGACACCCTGGTGGCCCTGATGGCGGGGCTGGCGATCTTCCCGGTGATCTTCGCCAATGGCATGAGCCCGAGCAGCGGACCAGGGCTGATCTTCATGAGCCTGCCACTGGCGTTCCAGGCCATGCCGTTGGGTACCCTTTTCGGCATCCTGTTCTTCGTCATGCTCTCCATGGCCGCTCTGACGTCCTCGATCTCGATGGTCGAGGCCACGGTTTCGTGGCTGTGCGACAACAAGGGATTCTCGCGGCGTACGGCGTCCTGGGGGACCGGCATCGTACTTTGGCTGGTCAGCACCCTGGCCATGCTGTCGTTCAATGTCGGGGCCGACTGGACCCTGGCCGGCAAACACTTCTTCGACTGGCTGGATTACCTGACCGCGCGCTGGATGATGCCGCTGGGCGGTCTGGGCATGGTGCTCCTCGCCGGCTTCGTGCTCAAGAGCGAGACCTTCCGCGAGGAGCTCGGACTCTCTGCCGGCTGGCATGCGCTCTGGCTGTTCATGGTCCGCTACGTGAGTCCGCTGGGCATCCTGGTGATCTTCGTCGATGCCCTGGGGATCACCCGGGTGGACTTCGCGCTGCACTGGCCCTGGCTGCTGGCGGTGCTGGTGGTGATCACCCTGGTCGGTGAGCTGACCAGCCCTCGCCTGCGCCGCGTGCTCTGCCCCTGAGCCCGACGCCACGTCCAGAAGAGCCCTCGTCGCCCCCGCCCAGCGGGGGCGACGTCATTGGCGCGTCCCGGGGCGCCCGTCAATTGGCGGACCCGCGGTTATAGGCTTGTGACGAGGGAATAGTGGCAGGCGATGCGTCTTTTAATTACCATAGTGAATAGATGAACTGATTGAACTGGAGATAATGGAATATGCAGGTCGGTCCTCAACACCACGGCGAATCGCTCGCCTCGGGCCTCAGGTGGCCGGCCGGCTCAGCCTTTCCCTCCGGTGGCGTCAGCCTGGTGGGCGCCGGTCCCGGAGACCCGGAGCTGTTGACGATCAAGGCACTGCGCCGCCTGCAGGCCGCCGAGGTGATCCTGCATGACCGTCTGGTCAGCGACGAGATCCTCGCCCTGGCGGCCCCCCAGGCGTCGCGGTTCTACGTGGGCAAGGAGCGCTCGCGACACAGCGTGCCCCAGGATGGCATCAACCAGGCGCTGGTCGACTGGGCCCGGGCCGGCAAGCGGGTGGTCCGTCTCAAGGGCGGCGACCCCTTCATTTTCGGCCGCGGCGGCGAGGAGCTCGAGACCCTGGTAGCGGCTGGCATCGAAGTGGAGGTGATTCCCGGCATTACCGCGGCGTCGGGATGCGCCGCCTATGCCGGCATCCCGCTGACCCACCGCGATCATGCCCAGTCGGTGCGTTTCGTCACCGGGCACCTTCGCAATGGCAGCAGCGACCTGGACTGGCCGACGCTGGCCGGCCCCGGCCAGACGCTGGTGTTCTACATGGGGCTGGGCAGCCTGGCACTGATCGGTGAGCAGCTTCAGCGTCATGGATTGCCGCCCGAGACGCCTGTGGCCCTGATCGAGCAGGGCACCACGGGACGCCAGCGAGTGCATGTCGGAACCCTGCAAGAGTTGCCGCCGACAGGCGAAGTGGTTACTATCCGACCGCCGACCCTGATTATCGTCGGCAGTGTCGTGACATTGCACGAACGGCTGGCCTGGTTTGACCGGGACCGAGCCACGAGTTCGGGTTGGCTGCAGGGCAAGCACCCTGCGCCGTCAACAACCGATCATGGCGCCTGATCGCTGGATGCGAGATTCGGCGCACCAAGGTAAGTCATGAGGTGACAGCATGGGGATACGATCCCGCCTGATTCTGACCTGCTGCCTGGCGGGTCTGCTGATGACCGGCTGCGCCGGCAAGGGGCAGGCCCACGAGACGACATCAGAGACCCAGCAGGGGGTCGCGTCCTACTACAGCGACCGCTTCCAGGGCCGGACCACGGCCAGCGGCGAGTCCTTCGACCAGCAGGCCCTCACTGCCGCTCATCCCACCCTCCCGTTCGGGACAAAGGTGGTGGTGACTCGCGAGGATAACGGCCGCGAGGTCGAGGTGTTGATCAATGACCGGGGCCCCTATGCCAAGGGGCGTATCATCGACCTCTCCAAGCGTGCCGCCAAGGCGCTCGGCATGTTGCATCGTGGTACCGCCCCGGTGGAAATCTCCTACGTGCAGTGAGTCGGCCGTGGTGGGCGAAGCGCCCGTCAGGCTGTTCGTCGGTCACCGTTGTTCCCTGCGTGAGAATTCCCGCTGCCAGCGGGTCAGCAGTGCCTCACGCTTGAGGTCGTCCAGGGTGGCCAGAAGACCGGGGCCCAGGGTGAATGGTCGCAATGCCTCGCCTCTTTCTTGGCGCAGTGACGTCGCCGTGCCCGGCCCCTCGAGGGCAGGATGGATGGCGCCCAGAGTGGTCTCGCGGGCGAGTACTGTCTGGCCCGGCTCGCCGATCAGATAGTCGAGAAAGCGCTCGGCCGCGGCGCGGTGGGGCGCCTGACGCGGGATCAGGGCCAGGCGTTGGGTCACCAGCGCATAGTCCTCGGGCACCACGATCCTCAGCTGCGGCTGATCGGCCAGACGGTCCCGGGCATAACTTCCCAGCAGGTTGTAGCCCACCTGATAGCGTCCCTCGATCAGTCCCTCCAGCATCTCCCCGGTGGTGTCCACCAGATCGGCCTCGGCCTTTCCCAGTGCCGCCACCAGATCCCAGTAGCGGGGCGAGAGCCGCGATTCCTCGATGGCATAGGTATAGCCTGCGCCACTGGTGGCCGGGTCATAGGTCACCACCTGGCCCTGCAGGGTCTCTGCATGGCGCTCCAGCAGGGCGAGCAGGTCGGCATGCCCCCGTACCTCCCCGAAGCGCTCGATGACGGTCTCGTTCACGACCATGACGATGGGCTCGAAGGTGAAGGCGAAGAGCTCATGACGCCAGCGTGCCCAGGCCGGCCAGCGCCGTGCGTCGGGACTCTCCAGGGAGCGGGCATGACCCTCGTTCGCCAGCCGGTACTGCCAGGGCATGGCCGAGGAGAGCAACACATCGGCCTCGTCCGGCTCGACCAGGAAGCGTTCATGCAGCGCCAGGGTGGTCAGGTTGCGGTAGCGCACCTCCAGGTCGGGATTCTCGCGATGAAAGCCCTCCAATAGCGGGCGCATCTGGGGCAGGTCCAGGGCGCCATGAACCACCAGCTGAGAGGTGGGACCGATGTCGGTCTTGGCAGCGTAGCGCAGAGTTTCGTCTGCGCCGGCGGGCGCACCGACCAGGCCGAGAGGCAGCAGCCAGCGACAGGCAAGCCGGCTCAGGCGATTCATGGGCTTTCTCCCGGAAATTGCAGTACCACGGTCAGTCCACGGCCGTCATGGCCGGACGAGAGTTGCAGGCGTGCGCCGTGTGTTCGTGCGATACCATCGACGATCGCCAGTCCCAGACCGGACCCTTCCACGTCCTCGCGGTCGCGGTGAAAGGGGCGCAGCATCAGCAGCCGTCTCTGGGGGGGTATCCCGGGGCCGTCGTCCTCCACAGCCAGGCGGGGCGGTTCGTCCTCGACCTGCACCGTGACCCGTCGCCCTCCGTAGCGACAGGCATTGTCGATCAAGTTGCCGATGGCCTCGGCGATCAGCCAGTCGATGCCTCGGACCCAGACCTCGCCCTCGACGGTCTCGACCCCCAGGTCGACCCCTTGCCGGTGGCATGACGCCCAGTGGTCGCGAACGGCCTGGCGGGCGATGGTGTTGAGTTCCAGGGGGACCAGGTCCGGGCGATATTCCGGATTGGCCAGCCGGGTCAACGAGAGCAGCTGAACGGCTAGCCTTGCAGTTCGGGCGCTGGTGGCCTGCATGGCAACCAGCGCCTCCTTCCAGCGCGCCGGATCGTCCTGTCGAAGGGCGAGTTCGGCCCGAGCCGACAGACCCGCCAGGGGGGTCCGCAACTGGTGCGAGGCATCGCCGATGAAGCGTTCCTGATTGGCGCGCACCCGGCGCATCCTGGCCAACAACTCGTTGACGGTATCGCGAAGCTCGGCGAGTTCCCGCGGCAGGGTGAGCTCCAGGGGGGCGAGGGTGCGCGGGTCACGGGCACGGATCGCGCGGCGCAGTCGGGTCAGCGGCGTCAGCGCGGCACGGATCGCCATCAGCAGCCCCACCGTCGCCAGTGCCGCCATGGCCAGGATCATCGCGAGGTTGGCTCGCCACAACTCGGCGGCCAAGGCATCACGACCCTCGCGGCTATGGGCGACACGGACCTCGAAGGGTTCGCGCACCCGCCAGTCCTCGAAGCGCGTGCGGCGGACTCCCTGGCGCAGCGACAGATCCTGCCAGTTGATGTTGCGATAGAGCAGGGTGTCCTCTCCCCCCAGGCCCTGTCGCGAATCCCCCGGCAGGTTGGCATTGCCGGTGATCAGGCGACCCTGGCCGTCCACCAGGCTGTAGAAGACCCGCTCCTCGGCATCGGTGGCCAGCATCTCCAGGGCCGCTGGCGGCAGGTCTAGCCAGAGACGGTCGTCCTGCCACTGTACCTGTTCGGCAATGGCCAGGGAGGCGGCTTCGAGCAGCCGGTCGAAGGCGCGGTCGGCAGTACGCTGAGCGTCCACCCAGGCCTGGATCAGGATCAGGCTGCCCAGCACCAGCAGGGGAAGCAGCAGCCATCCCAGCAGGCGCCGATAAAGGCTGTCGCCCCGCCTCACTCGACCTCCAGCAGGTAACCCAGCCCACGCACCGTTCGCAAGGCAACGCCGGCGTGGCCGAGTCGCTTGCGCAGGCGGTGGACATAGACCTCGATGGCGTTGTCCCCCATGGGATCGCCCTGGAAGGCCTCCTCGGCAAGCCGGGCCTTCTCCACCGGCTGGCCGGCATGGCGCATCAGGCAAGCCAGCAGGCGTTGCTCGCGGGGCGGAAGAGCGAGCGGTGCCTCCTCGAGCGTGAAACGCTGGTTCTGGGTGTCGAGCACCAGGGGGCCGACCCTGAGTTGCGGATCAGGACCGCGACGCCGCAGCAGGGCGCGGACCCGGGCCTCGAGTTCATCCAGGGCAAAGGGCTTGGCCAGGTAGTCGTCCGCGCCCAGGTCGAGGCCTCGCACTCGATCCTCCACGGCGCCTCGTGCCGTCAGGATCAGCACCGGGGTGTCACGGTCGTGGCGCCGCAGTGCCTCGAGGACCGCCAGGCCGTTGCATCCCGGCAGGTTCAGGTCGAGCAGCACCAGTTCGACACCATGCCCCGGCACCGAGAGACGCGCCCGCGCCGCGTCTCCGTCCGCCAGGTGGCAGACGTCGTGGCCCTCGAGACCGAGGGTGTCGACCAGGGTCTCAGCCAGCAGCGCATCATCCTCCACCAGCAACACGGTCATGGCCCTGCCTCCCGGGGTGGGCTGGTCGCCAGCGACGCCATGGCATCGGCCAGGAGGCGATGTGCCTGGTGCGAGTCCAGACGTCCGGTGGGGCCCGACAGGGCGAGCCACATGGGGGGCTCGATGGCATCCCCCGGCAGTGGCTGGCACACCATCACGCCGCCGGGCAGTTCCGGTCGAGGGTCATCCGCGGCCGCCGCTGTCCAGCGGTCCCCCGGGCGCAGGTCATGACGCAGGGCGACGTCGGGAAGGGTGACGAGGCGGCACTCCACCATGCCGTCCTCCACCTCGAGCAGGGCCGCCGTTTCACCGGTATCGGCCGCCAGGCGGACGAGCAGGGGCTGGATCCGGGTCGCCAGGTGTCGGCCGGGGAGGTGCCGTCGTGCCAGGCGGACCGGGGCATGGCCGAGGTGCCAGCGTCCCTGCTCGTCGCGTTGCACATAGTCGAAGCGGGTCAGCGACCCCAGCAGCCGCAGCAAGGTGCTCTTGTAATAGCCGGTGGCCTGGGCCAGCTCGGCCAGCGTGAAGTGGTCCTGGGGGGAGTCGAATGCCTCGAGTACCGTCAGTGCCCGTTCCACGGCTTCGACACGGTCCTGTGCCATCGAAGGGACGCGCCTCCTCGTTGCGTTGAACTTTGGTCGTAATCGGAGCCTCAGGCGTTGACGCCCGTCAACGCCAAGCCTAACTTTCCACTCTGAGGAACGATGTTCTGCCTTACAGAATTGTAAGGAAAGCTGACAGGTTCCGCAAGCCAACAATCACACAAGCATGACATCAGGAGGAACGCCGCCATGAATCTCAAGCGCCCCGTCCAGCTGGTAGCCGTCGCCGTTCTGGCGACCACCGCCGCCTCGACCTTCGCCTTCGAGCCCCAGGGCAAGGTGGAATGCCTGGCACCTGCCGATCCGGGCGGCGGCTGGGACTTCACCTGCCGCAGTGTCGGCAAGGTGATGGAAGACCTGGATATCGTCCCGCGCAGTGTCCAGACCATCAACATGGCCGGCGCGGGCGGTGGCGTGGCCTTCGGTCACACCATCAGCAAGCGTGCCGGTGATGAACAGCTGCTGGTGGCCGCCTCGACTGCCACCACGACCCGCCTGGCTCAGGGCCAGTTCCCCAACATGACCGCCGACATGGTCAACTGGATCGGGGCCCTGGGAGCCGACTACGGCATCATCGCTGTAGCGGCCGATTCCGAGCACGAAGACCTCAACGACCTGATGGAGGCCCTCAAGGAAGACCCGCGCAGCGTCAAGTTCGCCGGCGGCAGCGCCAAGGGCGGCTGGGACCACCTCAAGGTATTGATTGCCGCCCAGGCTGCCGATGTCGAGAACCTGCCGCGGATTCCTTACCTGTCGTACAACAACGGCGGCGAGGCCCTGACCCAGGTGATCGGCGGCCATGTCGATGCCTTCACTGGCGATATCACCGAGGCGCAGGGGTTCATGGAGTCCGGTGATCTCAAGGTGCTCGCGGTGCTTTCCGAGGAGCGTCTGCCCGGCGAGTTCGAGGATATTCCGACTGCCATGGAGCAGGGGGTCGATGCCCTGGGGCCCAACTGGCGCGGCTTCTATATGCCGGCTGACATCTCTGACGACGCCAAGCAGTACTGGGTCGACGCCATGGACACCATTTATGAAAGCGAGGAGTGGCAGAGCGTCATGAAGCAGAATGGTCTGATGCCCTTCCACATGAGCGCCGGGGAATTCGAGACGTTCGTCATGAACCAGATCGAAGAGATCGAGACTCTCTCCAAAGATATCGGGCTGATTCAGGAATGACCTATAACGATCGTATCTTCGGCATACTGATGATCGTCCTGGCCGTCGCGTACGGCTGGGGCACCACTCAGTTCAACGAACCCTTCGGCGGAGCCGAGGCAGTCGGCCCCGAGACCTTTCCCCGCCTGCTGGCCGTCGTACTGGGGCTCTCCAGCCTTTACATGGTCGTACGGCCGGATCCAGACCATGCGTGGCCCTGGAGCCGCACCGGTATCGAGCTCATCATCGCCGTGGTGGTGCTGATCCTCTATGCCATGTTGCTTCAGCCACTGGGCTTCATCATCAGCACGACCCTCGCCGTGGGAACCCTGTGCTGGCGCATGGGATCGCGTCCGGTCAAGGCCTACGCCACCGGGGCAATTTCCGGGGTGGTGGTGTTCCTGCTGTTCAACTTCGCCCTCGATCTGTCGCTGCCGCTGGGCCTGCTGTCATTCCTGGAGGTGAGTTGATGGAAACGCTTGGCTTCTTGATGGATGGGTTTGGCGTCGCCCTGGCGCCGCACAACCTGATGTTCGCGCTACTCGGTGCCTTCCTCGGCACCCTGATCGGGGCGCTGCCGGGCCTGGGGCCGGCCAACGGGGTGGCGATCCTGATTCCGCTGGCCTTCACCCTGGGGCTCGCCCCGGAAACCGCGATGATCATGCTCACGTCGGTCTATGCCGGCGCCATGTATGGCGGACGCATTTCGTCGATCCTGTTGAACATCCCCGGTGACGAACCGGCGATGATGACCTGCCTCGACGGCTATCCCATGGCCCAGCAGGGCAAGGCCTCCGAGGCGCTGGCGATCTCCGCCGTGGCCTCCTTCATCGGCAGCCTGGTCGCCACCATCGGCCTGATCCTGCTGGCGCCTCTGCTGGCGGATTTCGCCCTGACCTTCGGCCCGGCCGAGTACTTCGCGCTGTTCCTGCTGGCCTTTGCCACCCTTGGTGGCATCACCGGCAAGAACCCCATGAAGACCGTGGTGGCCGCCGCCATCGGCCTGATGATCGCCACCGTGGGCATCGACTCCACCGGGGTGCAACGCTACACCTTCGGCACCCTGGAGCTCTACGAGGGCGTGGACTTCATCATCGCCATCGTCGGGTTGTTCGCCATCTCCGAGTTGCTGTTCTTCATTGAAGAGAAGGCCGGCGGCGGCAAGGAAAAGATGGCCGTGAACAAGCTTACGCTGAAATGGAAGGATATCCGCAACATCCTGCCTTCCAGCTTCCGGGGTGGCGTGCTGGGCTTCATTGCCGGCGTCCTGCCCGGTGCCGGCGCCTCGCTGGGCAGCTTTATCGGCTATACCCTCGAGAAGAAGATAGTCGGCAAGAAGGGCTACTTCGGCCAGGGTGACCCGCGCGGCGTGGCCGGCCCCGAGGCCGGCAACAATGGCGCCTCCAGCGGCGCCCTGGTGCCCATGTTGACCCTCGGCGTGCCGGGCAGCGGCACCACTGCGGTGCTGCTGGCGCTGCTGATCTCGCTCAACATCACGCCCGGGCCGCTGATGTTCACCCAGAATGCCGATATCGTCTGGGGCGTGATCGCTGCGCTGCTGATCGGTAACTTCCTGCTGCTGATTCTAAATATTCCGCTGGTGGGGATCTTCGTCAAGCTGCTCTCGGTGCCGCCGATGTTCCTGCTGCCGGTGGTCACCATGATCGCTTTCGTGGGCATCTACTCGATCAGCAACACCGTCTTTGATCTCTACTTCATGGTGGCCTTCGGTGTTGCCGGGTATATCTTCCGCAAGTTGGAGATTCCGCTGGTACCGATTATCCTCGGCCTGCTGCTGGGGCCGGAGATGGAGAAGAACCTGCGCCATGCCATGGACATCTCCGATGGTGACTGGACTATCCTGTGGGATAGCGGGTTGGCCATCGGGCTGTGGGTGTTCGCCGGCCTGGGGCTGATCCTGCCCTACATCGTCGGCCCGGTCCTGCGCCGTCGGATGCGGGTCACCACCGGCACGGGCGGTCCCGAGGGCGACTGAGCCTCGGCCCCATCGTCACTGCCTATCGGGGGCGCCGGCCGAGCCGGCGCCCCCGTTTTGCGTGTTGGCCCTCCTGCGTCACGACGGTGCGTTGCACCAGAGGCATAGACGATCGTGGGGCAGGGCGGTGTGCCCCTTGCACCAGGATATCGCCTTGTGATGCCTCCGGTCCTTCGGGGGCGTTCATCCAACTATCTGAATGAAAGGATAAAAACCGGCATCGTGCTGATATGGCACATCCCTTGCGACAGCGGTGAGAGACATCCCGCGATGTTCTCCCTCGCTGGACTCATCGACAACAACATCGATCGCAAGGAGATCCCATGATCCCGTCCTCCGTGAATCGCACTTCCCGTTGGCTGGCCGTTCCGCTGCTGAGTGCGGCCGTCGCCACACCCGCCCTGTCCCAGGAAGACCCCATCAAGGTGGGCATCCTGCACTCTCTCTCCGGCACCATGGCCATCAGCGAGACGGTGCTCAAGGACACCGTCGAGATGCTGATCGAGCAGCAGAACGCCCAGGGCGGCCTGCTCGGACGTGAACTGGAAGCCGTGGTGGTGGACCCGGCCTCCGACTGGCCGCTGTTTGCCGAGAAGGCGCGCGAACTGCTGGCCCAGGAGGAGGTTGACGTCATCTTCGGCAACTGGACATCGGTATCGCGCAAGTCGGTGTTGCCGGTGGTCGAGGAGCTCAATGGCCTGCTCTTCTATCCGGTGCAGTACGAGGGCGAGGAGTCCTCCGAAAACGTCTTCTACACTGGCGCGGCGCCCAACCAGCAAGCGATCCCCGCGGTGAATTACCTGATGAACAACGTCGGCGTTGAACGCTGGGTACTGGCCGGCACCGACTACGTCTATCCGCGCACCACCAACAAGATCCTCGAGGCCTACCTGAAGGACGAGTTCGGGGTCGCGGAAGACGACATAATGGTCAACTACACGCCCTTCGGGCACTCGGACTGGCAGAACATCGTCTCCGAGATCAAGGAGTTCGGCAGTGAGGGCAAGAAGACCGCCGTGGTCTCGACGATCAACGGAGACGCCAACGTGCCCTTCTACCGGGAACTCGGCAACCAGGGTATCGATGCCGCCGACATCCCGGTGGTGGCCTTCTCGGTGGGCGAGCAGGAGCTGACCGGCATCGACACGGCGCCGCTGGTCGGGCATCTGGCGGCCTGGAACTACTTCATGAGCGTCGATACCGATGCCAACTACGACTTCATCGACGCCTGGATCGAATACACCGGGGACGAGATGGCGGTGACCAACGATCCCATGGAAGCCCATTACATCGGCTTCAACATGTGGGCCGAGGCAGTGCGCAAGGCCGGCACCACCGACGTCGACGCGGTCAAGGACGCGATCATCGGTGTCAGCGTGCCCAATCTCTCCGGTGGCTATGCGGCCATGATGCCCAACCACCACATTACCAAGCCGGTGCTGATCGGCGAGATCCAGGACAATGGTCAGTTCTCCATCGTCTGGGAGACCCCGTCCACGGTGGCCGGTGATGCCTGGTCAGACTATCTGGAGGGATCCAGGGACCTGATCAGCGACTGGCGCAAGCCCATGGAGTGCGGCAACTACAACGTCGTGAAGGGTAGCTGCGGTGGGAGCGAGGCCCAGGAAGAGGTCGCCTCCGCAGACGAATAGGACCGGTCTGCCACCGGGTCAGCGCCTGACCCGGTGGTGATGACACGCCACTCGACGATCATTGCCAGGAATTCCCCATGAAGATCCCCCCTTGTCTCAGGCGGATGCTGGTCCTGTGCCTGCTGGCCTGTCTGCCGTTGGCGGCCAATGCGCAGGATGACGACGGCCAGCAGCTCCTCGAGTCACTCGATGCCTCGTCCTACGCCCAGATGGGTGTGGCCATCGAGGCCATCATTACCAGTGGCGACGAGCGCAGTCGTGGCTGGCTGGAGGCGCTGCTGGGCGGCAAGCTGCAGCGACACAAGGAGACGGGCCGCTTTGTCGTGGTGCTCGAGAACCGGGGCCGTGACTGGCCGGTGGTCGATGCCCTGACGGGCGAGGCCCTCGGCGAGATGTCGAGGCGCGACCTTGATCGGCTCGGCATCAACAACGCCCTGCGTGGCCAGTTGCAGGGCGCGCTGGCGGTGCTTGACCTGCAGGCCGATGGGGTCAGCGAACGCCGCCAGGCGGCTCGCGCCCTGCTCGGCGACGTCGATGCCACCCTTGCCGAGCCACTGACGGTGGTGATCGACGCCGAGGAGGATGCCGAGGTTCGCCGCCTGCTCCAACAGGCGCTGGCGATCCATCGCCTGGAAGAGGGTGACCTGGCGGCGGTGGACGCCCTGGCGGGCAGTTTGAATTCCCGGGTACGCTCGGCGCTGAATACCGCCAGTCGCAGCGAGGACCCTGGGCTCGCCGCCGCTGCGACCTCGGCCCTGGCCGATATCGAGCAGAAGATGAAGCTCAATCGAGGACTCGAGACCCTATACTTCGGCCTGTCGCTTGGCTCGGTACTTGTGCTGGCGGCCATCGGGCTCGCCATCACCTTTGGCGTCATGGGCGTCATCAACATGGCCCATGGCGAGCTGATCATGCTCGGCGCCTACACCACCTGGGCCATGCAGCAGCTGATGCCTGGCCAGCCGGGACTGGCGATGGTGCTGTCGATTCCTGCCGGTTTCCTGGTGGCGGCGTTGGCCGGTATTGCCATCGAACGCGGCGTGATCCAGTTCCTCAAGGGCCGTCCTCTGGAGACTCTGCTGGCCACCTTCGGTGTTAGCCTGATCCTCCAGCAGCTGGTGCGCACCGTGATCTCGCCGCTGAATCGCACCGTGGTCACTCCGGAGTGGATGAGCGGCTCGATCATGATCAATGAGGGGCTCTCGCTGACCCTCAACCGCCTCTACGTGCTGGGCTTTGCGCTGGTGGTGTTCGCCGGCCTGATGCTGGTGATGCGACGCACATGCCTGGGGCTCGAGGTGCGGGCGGTGACCCAGAATCGCGCCATGGCACGCTCCATGGGCATTCGGGCGACCCGTGTGGACATCATGACCTTCGCCCTGGGGTCGGGCGTGGCCGGGCTCGCCGGCGTGGCGCTCTCCCAGCTCACCAACGTGGGGCCCAACCTGGGCCAGAACTACATCATCGACTCCTTCATGGTGGTGGTCTTCGGCGGCGTCGGAAACCTGTGGGGTACCCTTGTGGCCGGGCTCTCGCTGGGCGTGATCAACCAGGTCCTCGAACCCTGGGCAGGTGCCGTGCTGGCCAAGATCCTGGTGCTCGTGTTCATCATCCTGTTCATCCAGAAGCGCCCCCGCGGACTCTTTCCGCAGAAGGGCCGGGCGGCGGAGGGCTGATTCGTCATGTGGCTGACAAGACCATTTCGTGAACGATCGACGCAGCTCTTCCTGGGGATCCTGCTCGCCGCTCTGGCAACGGTGACGCTGCTCAACCTGATGCTGCCGGCGGGTCATCCGCTGCATGTCTCGACCTACACCGTGACGCTGCTCGGCAAGTACCTGAGCTATGCACTGCTGGCGGTAGCCGTGGACCTGGTATGGGGCTATCTCGGTATCCTGAGCCTGGGGCACGGGGCCTTCTTCGCCCTGGGCGGCTATGCCATGGGGATGTACCTGATGCGCCAGATCGGCGACCGGGGCACCTATGGTGATCCGGTGCTGCCGGATTTCATGGTGTTCCTCGACTGGGAGGCGCTGCCCTGGTACTGGCTGGGCTTCGACATGGCCTGGTTCGCCTTCCTGATGGTGCTGCTGGCGCCGGGCCTGCTGGCCCTGGTGTTCGGTTTCCTGGCCTTCCGTTCCCGGGTCACGGGGGTGTACCTGTCGATCATCACCCAGGCGCTGACCTTCGCCCTGATGCTGGCCTTCTTCCGCAACGAGATGGGGTTCGGTGGCAACAACGGTCTCACCGACTTCAGGGAGCTGCTGGGCTTCGACCTGCGCAGCGATGCCACCCGGCTCGGGCTGTTCCTTGCCACCGGGATCGCGCTGGCGCTGGGGTATGTGCTGTGCCGGGCGATCGTCGCCAGCAAGCTGGGCCGGGTCAGCGTGGCTACCCGCGACGCCGAGGCGCGCACGCGTTTCCTCGGCTACCGGGTCGAACGCTTTCAGCTCTTCGTCTTCGTGGTTTCGGCGATGCTGGCCGGGGTGGCCGGCGCCCTCTACGTGCCCCAGGTGGGCATCATCAATCCAAGCGAGTTCTCGCCGATCTTCTCGATCGAGATCGTGCTATGGGTCGCGCTGGGCGGGCGGGCCACCCTCTACGGGGCGGTCATTGGTGCCATTCTGGTCAACTACGCCAAGACGGTCTTCACCGGGGTGATGCCTGATGCCTGGCTGTTCGCCCTCGGTGGCCTTTTTGTGCTGGTTACGGTGCTGCTGCCCAAGGGGATAGCCGGCTTGCTCGCCTATCGCCTGACACCCCGGCGCCTCAAGAGAAAGCCCGCTGCCCAGTCATCTACTCCCGGGGAGGCCTCCGCATGAACATTCTGCATTCCCTGGCCGATCGTGATCGCGTCTTCGACTTCCTGGTCCCCGCCAGATCACCGGTCGATGTTCGCCACGGGCCGATCCTCTATGTCGAGGATGTCACCGTCAGCTTTGATGGCTTCAAGGCCATCAATGATTTGAACCTGACCATCGACGACGGCGAGCTGCGTTGCATCATCGGCCCCAATGGTGCGGGCAAGACCACCATGATGGACATCATCACCGGCAAGACGCGGCCCGACAGCGGCTCGGTCTGGTTCGGCAGCCGGCATGACCTCCTGGCCATGAGCGAGCCCGAAATCGCCAGCCTCGGCATCGGGCGAAAGTTTCAGAAGCCGACGGTCTTCGAGGCGCTGACGGTGTTCGAGAACCTGGAGCTGGCCATGGCGGCCGACAAACGCATCCTGCCCACGCTTACCGCCCGGATGACCGGCGAGGTCCGTGACCGCATCGAGGAGGTGCTCGCGACCACCGGTCTGGTGGCGACGCGCCACCACCCGGCGGGCATCCTCTCCCACGGGCAGAAGCAGTGGCTGGAGATCGGCATGTTGCTGATGCAGCGTCCGCGACTGCTGCTGGTGGACGAGCCGGTGGCAGGCATGACCGAGCAGGAGATGGAACGCACCGCGGAGTTGCTGACCAGCCTGGCCGGAAAGGGCAAGCAGTCCGTGGTGGTGGTGGAGCACGACATGGGCTTCGTGCGCTCGATCGCCCGCACGGTGACGGTGCTGCATCAGGGCAGCGTGCTGGCCGAGGGCAGCATGGATCAGGTCTCCCGCGATCCCAAGGTCGTCGAGGTTTACCTGGGCGCCGACCCCGACGAGGAGGCCGCCTGATGCTGACCATCGACACGCTCAACCAGTTCTACGGTGAGAGTCACACCCTGTGGGACCTCGACCTGACCGTGCCGACCGCCGAATGCACCTGCGTGATGGGCCGCAACGGGGTAGGCAAGACCACTTTGATGAAGGCCATCATGGGCGAGGTGGCACTCGCCTCGGGCAGCATCCGCTATGACGAGGGCATCGAGCTGACGACGCGTCGTGTCGAGGAACGCTCACGGCTGGGGATCGGCTACGTGCCTCAGGGACGGCAGATCTTCCCCCTGCTCACCGTGGAGGAGAACCTGCGCACCGGCCTGGCGGCGAGGACGGATGGGCTCAAGCACATTCCGCCGCGCGTCTATGAGCTCTTTCCCGTCCTCGAGGAGATGAAGCATCGTCGCGGCGGTGACCTCTCGGGAGGGCAGCAGCAGCAGCTGGCCATCGGCCGGGCGCTGGTGCTGGAACCGAGGCTGCTGATCCTCGATGAGCCGGGGGAGGGCATCCAGCCCAATATCGTGGCCCAGATCGGTGAGGTCATTCGTCGACTGATTCAGGAGGATGGTCTGAGCGTGTTGCTGGTGGAGCAGAAGCTGCCCTTCGCCCGCCGATATGCCGACCGCTTCGTGATCATGGACCGCGGACGCCCCATGGCCAGGGGCAGGATCGATGAGTTGTCCGATGCACTCATCAAGGAGCACCTGACGGTTTAGGCCGGGGAGCGCCAGAAGGCAAGGAGCAAGGGGTCCTTTGTGCATAGGGCCCCTTGCTCGTTTATGGCCCGACTGTCCGGGCGGCTGCACCTTCAGGGGGCAGCGAGGCGTGTCGGCTGCACCCCGATGAGACGTTGTGGTCCGTTACCGAGAGCCTGTCCTCTTTCTCAAGCCGTTGAATATAATAGAAAAACCTCATGCTTCCCCATTCTGGTACATCCCTTGCTGATGCTTGTGCAGAGATACCTGGCTATGAGCTGCCCATGACCGTCTTCGAGTCTTCCCTGGATGCCCCGCTGCCGATCGATTCCGGTCACCGCTTCGATGCGGATCGCCATTGGGCGGCCTCTCTCGAGCTCGGCTTCGAGGCCCGTGAGGGGGTGACCCGCATGGCGCGATCCCGTCATCTGGGTCCGCTGCGCGTCCAGCGTCCCTTCCACCCCGAAGGCCAGGGCGGCGCCTGCCATGTCTACCTGCTGCATCCCCCCGGCGGCCTGGTCAGCGGTGACGCCCTGTCGATTACCGCCGGGGTCGGCGCACATGCCCATGCGCTGTTGACGACCCCCGCCGCCAACAAGCTCTACAAGGCCGACAGCCATGGAGTGGCCTGGCAACAGCACACCCGCCTCGACATCGCCGACAGCGGGATACTCGAGTGGCTGCCACAGGAAACCATTGCCTTCGATGGCTCCCGAGGAGAACAGCGCACCACCATCGCGCTTTCGGGGTCGGCACGCTGCCTGGGCTGGGAGGTGATGGCCCTGGGCCGCCCGGCGAGCGACTTGCCCTTTTCCTCGGGGCGCATCGAGCAGCGCTTCCGCCTGACCCGGGATGGTCGGCCACTCTGGCTGGAGCGTCAGCCGCTGGATCCTGGCCACCCGCGCTTCCGTGGCCACTGGGGGCAGGGCGGGGCCACCGTGCAGGCCACGCTCTGGGCGGTGGGACTCGAGGATGAACGCGAAGCCGTTGACGCCCTGCGCGAAGGCCTGCCCGGGATGTCTCCCCGGTGCGCGGTCACGGTGCGCCACGGCGTACTGCTGCTGCGCTACCTCGGCCAGGAGCGTAACGAGGCCTGGGACCTGTGTCGTCGTGCCTGGGAAATCCTGCGGCCACGTTTGATTGGCCTGCCGGCCCATACGCCGCGCATTTGGCTGACGTAGTTTGGGTACTGTGAGAAACGTGCTGCCGTCCTGTGGGAGCCGTGCTTGCACGGCGATTTGTGCAACTGTCATTCGCGCTGCAAGCAGCGCTCCCACAGGTACGGCGATCCTTGTGGTCATGACCCAAGATCACCCCCTTCACCTTGTGAGGCTCCCATGGAACTGACTCCCAGAGACAAGGACAAGCTGCTGCTCTTCTCGGCGGCCCAGCTGGCCGAACGGCGCCGCGCGCGTGGCCTCAAGCTCAATTATCCCGAGGCGGTGGCACTGATCAGCTTCGAGATTCTCGAGGGTGCCCGGGATGGACGCAGCGTCGCGGAACTGATGAACGTCGGCCGCGAGATCCTGACGCGCGATGACGTCATGGAGGGCGTGGCCGAGATGGTTGATGAGGTCCAGGTGGAAGCGACCTTTCCCGATGGCACTAAGCTCGTCACCGTCCACGAGCCCATCGTCTAGGGAGGGAAAAATGGCCTTCGTTCGCGCAGTTTTAGCTGTTTCTACAGCAGCCAAAAATGAAGAGGGAAAACTCAATGATTCCCGGTGAATATTTCTTGAAGGACGGTGACATCGCGCTCTGTGAGGGGCGTGATCGCATTACCGTCGATGTCGCCAATACCGGCGATCGCCCCATCCAGGTCGGCTCTCACTACCATTTCGCCGAGGCCAATGCGGCCCTGCGCTTCGATCGTGACAGGACGCTCGGCTATCGCCTCGACGTGGCCGCCGGCACCGCGATCCGTTTCGAGCCCGGTCAGATGCGCGAGGTGACGCTGATCCCCTACGGCGGCCGACGCCACATCTACGGGTTTCGCGGCTCCGTCATGGGCAGCCTGGAGGGAGACGTGCAATGAAAATCTCGAGACAGGCCTATGCCGACATGTACGGCCCCACCGTGGGCGATCGGGTGCGCCTGGGCGACACCGAGTTGTGGATCGAGGTGGAGCGCGACGCCACCCACTACGGCGACGAGGTGAAGTTCGGCGGTGGCAAGGTGATTCGCGATGGCATGGGGCAGAGCCAGCGCCATGACGAGGCGGTCATGGATACCGTGATCACCAATGCCCTGATCCTCGACTGGTGGGGGGTCGTCAAGGCCGATGTGGGACTCAAGGGAGGACGCATCGCCGCCATCGGCAAGGCCGGCAACCCCGACACCCAGCCCGATGTGGAGATCGTCATCGGGCCCGGCACCGAGATCATCGCCGGGGAGGGCAAGATCCTCACCGCCGGCGCCCTGGATGCCCATATCCACTTCATCTGCCCCCAACTGGTGGAAGAGGCGCTGATGAGCGGCATCACCACCATGCTGGGGGGTGGAACCGGGCCCGCGACAGGCTCGAATGCCACCACCTGCACCGCCGGGGAGTGGCACCTGGGCAAGATGCTCCAGTCCGTCGACGACATGCCGATGAACATCGGTTTTCTCGGCAAGGGCAATGCCAGCCTGCCCGAGGCGCTGGAGGCCCAACTCGAGGCCGGGGCCATGGGGCTCAAGCTCCACGAGGACTGGGGGACCACCCCGGCCTCCATCGATAACTGCCTTACCGTTGCCGACGCCTACGACGTCCAGGTGGCGATCCACACCGATACCCTCAACGAGTCGGGCTTCGTGGAGGATACCCTGGCGGCCTTCAGGGAGCGCTGCATCCACACCTACCACACCGAGGGCGCCGGGGGTGGCCATGCCCCGGACATCATCACGGCCTGCTCGAAGGATTATGTACTGCCCTCGTCGACCAACCCGACGCGACCTTATACCGTTAACACCATCGATGAGCATCTCGACATGTTGATGGTCTGTCACCACCTCGATCCGAAGATTCCCGAGGATGTGGCCTTCGCCGACTCGCGCATCCGCCGCGAGACCATCGCCGCCGAGGATATCCTCCACGACATGGGCGTGATCTCGATGATCGCCTCGGATTCCCAGGCAATGGGACGCGTTGGCGAGGTGGTGTGCCGCACCTGGCAGACCGCCCACAAGATGAAGGTCCAGCGTGGCCTGCTGCCCGAGGACGAGGCCCTGGGGGCCGATAACGTCCGGGCCCGTCGCTATATTGCCAAGTACACCATCAATCCGGCCATCACCCACGGGATCAGTCATGAGGTGGGCTCCATCGAGGTGGGCAAGCTGGCCGATCTGGTGCTCTGGAAACCGGCCTTCTTCGGCACCAAGCCGGCACTGATCCTCAAGGGGGGCATGATCGCCGCCGCGCCCATGGGCGACCCCAACGCCTCGATCCCTACGCCCCAGCCGGTTCACTACCGCTACATGTTCGGTGCCTTCGGCCGAGCAGCGAGCCAGACGCGCCTGACCTTCGTCAGCCGGGCGGCGCTGGAGGCCGGCATCGGGGAGCGGCTCGGGCTGCGCAGTGCGCTCAGCGCCTGCCGCGATGTCAGGCTGGTCCGGAAGGGCGACATGAAGCTCAATGAGGCCTGTCCCGAGCTCTCCGTGGATCCCCAGACCTACGAGGTACATGCAGACGGTGAACTTCTGACCTGCGAGCCCGCCACCGAGCTGCCCCTGGCCCAGCGCTACCACCTGTTCTGAACCATGACGACATCGCCAAGCCAGCTTGTCATCGCGAGACCTCGCGTGAACGCTGACACCACGGGCGAAGCGACGCGGTCGATCTTCATGGATGAAGATCGAGGAAAGCCGGCACAGGGATGTGCCGTCTTTCCGACCGCGGGAGTCCGCACGGGGTGTCAGGGTTTCGGTCACGGGGCGTTGAGCGAGGGCAAGGCTGGCGGACGGCGAGGAGGCACATACCCATGCTGATGCTGATCGAACGCCTCGGGCCCATCGAGGCGAACCGGGCGACCGACACCCTGACCCTGCCCTATGAGCGGCGTGTGCTGGGCCGCCTCAAGGCAACGAGTGATGCCGGTCTCTCTCTTGGCCTGTTCCTGGACCGTGGCCCGGTGCTACGCGACGGCGAAGGACTGCGAGCCGAGAGCGGGGAGGTCGTGCGGGTGAAGGCGGCCGTGGAACCGGTGGTCACCGCCCGTATTGCAGCGGGGCTGCCCCTGGCCCGGCTTGCCTACCATCTGGGCAACCGGCACGTGCAGCTGGCGCTGGGCGAGGACCTCCAGGGCAGCTACGTGCGCTTCCCGCCGGATCATGTGCTGGAGGCGCTGGCCGAACGGCTGGGAGCTAGCCTCGAACGCCATGAGGCTCCCTTCGACCCGGAGTCGGGCGCCTATCAGGCGCAGGAAGGGGATGCCCGTTCAAACGCTCATGCACACGCGCCTGGCCACTCACACGACGATCACCATCATGACCACGCGCCCCCCCATGCCCACTGAGGCCACCGTGCTGCCGTCGAGAGCGGGTCACGGCGATGACCTGGCGCTGCTGGGATTGCTGCAGCTGGTCAGTCCGGCCCTGCCCATCGGTGCCTTCGCCTTCTCCCAGGGACTGGAGAGCGCCTTCGAGCTGGGCTGGGTGACCGACGAGGCCACCCTTGGCGAGTGGCTCGACGGCGTGCTGGAGGATGGCCTGACCCGTTGCGAGCTGCCGGCGCTGGCCCGACTGCAGGCAGCCTGGGGCGTGGGCGACCACGCGGCGCTGGCCGAGTGGGACACCTGGCTCGCCGCCAACCGCGAGACCGCCGAGCTCGCCGCCGAAGACAGCCGGCTGGGCGCGTCGCTGGCGCGTCTCCTGGAGAGCCTGGGGCTTTACCCCCCTGGCCCTTCGAGAGAGTCGCCGGCGATGCCAGCGGGCGCTGGCTATGTGACCGTCTTCGCCTGGACGGCCCATGCTCGCGGCGTGACCAGGCGCCAGGCACTGCTCGGCTTCGCCTGGGCCTGGCTGGAGAACCAACTGGCCGTCGCCTGCAAGGCGTTGCCTCTGGGCCATACCGCTGCCCAGCGTCTGGTGGAACGGTTACGCCCGGCACTGGTGACCGCCGTGGACCAGGCCCTGGCACTGGAAGATGACGACCTGGGCCCGGTTCTGCCCGGGCTGGCCCTGGGTAGTGCCCTGCACGAGACCCAGTACTCACGATTGTTCCGAAGCTAGGAGAACGACATGACACATTGTCTACGCGTAGGCGTTGGTGGACCGGTGGGCTCGGGCAAGACGGCCCTGCTCAAGCAGCTCTGCCGAGCGCTGCGTGATCACTATGATATCGCCGTGGTGACCAACGATATCTATACCCGTGAGGATGCCGATTTCCTGCTCAAGCACGAGGCCCTGCCGGCGGATCGCATCCTGGGGGTGGAGACCGGCGGCTGTCCGCATACCGCCATCCGCGAGGATGCCTCGATGAACCTGGCAGCCATCGACGATCTCCAGGCCCGCCATCCCGGCCTGGAACTGGTGCTGGTAGAGTCCGGCGGCGACAACCTCTCTGCGACCTTCAGCCCTGAGCTGTCAGACCTGACCCTCTATGTGATCGATGTCTCTGCCGGCGACAAGATTCCGCGCAAGGGCGGGCCCGGCATCACCAAGTCGGACCTGCTGATCATCAACAAGATCGATATTGCCGAGCAGGTGCATGCCTCGCTCGACGTCATGGCGCATGATTCGAAGACGATGCGCGGCGAGCGCCCCTTCGTATTCACCAACCTCTACGACGGCGTCGGGCTGGAGGACATCATCCGCTTCATCCTCGACCGGGGCATGTTGCCGGAGCGCCGGACACCGGGATGCCGGCCCCAGCCTGCCTCCGCCTGAGCCCTTCCATGATCCCTAATCACCAAGGAGACAGCCCCATGACTGTTCGTGTCTTTTCGATAACCCGCTTCGCTATCTCGGCCGCTGCCATGTTGCCGACCACTGTGGCCCTGGCCCACTCGGGCCATGGAGCCCCCTCGGTGCATGCCCATACCGGTAGCCCATCGATGCTGGCCGTACTCGGCATTGTTGCCTTGGGCGTGGCCTCCCTGGCGGGGCTGGCGCGCCTGATCCTGCGTCGCCGTCGACTGCGCCGCCAGGACTGAGCTGGCCTGTTTCGGTCAAATGGGCACCCGGCTTCGGCCGGGTGCACTGCTTTTTGCAAGGCCTGTCGCTATGCTGGCGGTTGACGTCGCCCTCTGGGGTGGCACGAACGACTGAGGACCTCATGGGCGGCATTCAGAAACTGGGGCAGGGGAGGCGGCGAATGTGGCCATGGATCGTGACGGCGTTGCTGGTGGCCTGGGTCGGGATGGGGACCTGGCAGAGCTACAAGCCGTTGCCCGAGGGTGTGTCCCGGGCCTTCCCGGAACGCGCTGCTGCCGAGGTACGCTTTCTCGCCGACGAGACCTGGTATACCCCCTCGGGGGAGCGCCACACCCGGCGGCAGATCTTCGATGAGGTGCTGACGTTGATCGGTCAGGCTCGGCGTCTGTTGGTGCTCGACATGTTCCTGTTCAATGACTTTGCTGGCGCTGCCGACGGCCAGGAGTTCCGGCCGCTGTCGGCGGAAGTCACCGATGCCCTGCTCGAGCAGAAGCGGCGTCACCCTGGCCTGGAGGCGGTGGTTATCACCGACCCGCTCAATACCCTATACGGAGGGCTGGAGCTCGATCATCTTCAGGCCCTGCGCGATGCCGGCGTCAGGGTGGTGATTACCGACCTGAATCGGCTGCGGGCCTCCAACCCGCTCTGGTCCGGGGGTTGGCACCTGGGCCCGCGCTGGCTCGGCAACGACAGCGACGGCGGCTTTCTGCCCAATGCCCTGGGGCCGGGGAGGGTACCGCTACGCAGCTACCTGGCCTTGCTCAACTTCAATGCCAACCATCGCAAGACCCTGGTGGTGGACCATGGCGATGGCTGGGCAGGACTGGTCACCTCCGCCAATCCCCACGACGCCAGCAGCCTCCACGGCAACGTGGCGTTGCGCTTCGAAGGGGAGGCGGCACTGGACCTGCTGGCCTCCGAGCGTCCGGTGGCAGGCTGGTCGGGCGTGAGCCTGGCCGGACCGACGCCACCCGATAGCCCCGAGGAGCCGCCCCAGCGGGCCAGGCTTCAGGTGCTGACCGAGGGCGCGATCCGCGATGCCCTGCTGGCAGCCATCGAGGCCAGCGGCGAGGGTGACCGGCTTGACATCGCCGTCTTCTATCTGGCCCATCGGGAGGTAATCGCCGCGCTGGTGGCGGCCAATGCTCGCGGGGTGGCCCTCCGCGTGCTGCTCGACCCCAACCGCGATGCCTTCGGGCTGGAAAAGGGCGGAATTCCCAACCGGCCCGTGGCCCGCGAACTCCATGAGGCTGGCATCCCGGTGCGCTGGTGTGCCAGTCGGGGCGAGCAGTGTCACAGCAAGCTGCTGCTGCGCCGTCCCGCCGAGGCCGGCGCCGAGGCCGAGATGATCCTCGGCTCTGCCAATTTCACTCGGCGCAACCTGGACGATCTCAACCTGGAGACCAGTGTGCGCCTGGCGGGGCCCGCCGAGACGCCGGCCCTGATCGACGCCGCGGCATTCTTCGAGCGTCGTTGGCAGGATACGCCGCAGCGGATCACCAGCGAGCCCTTCGAGACTCATGACGACACCACGGCCTGGCAACGACTGCGTTATCGCGTCATGGAGGCGACGGGGCTTTCCACGTTCTGACAGCTGATGGTGCATGCCGCGTTCTGAACGTGAACAGACTAGTCGACGTGCGTCACGGCCTGGCGGCGGGGATCGATGTACCAGGCCAGGCCGAGTCGCGCATTGCGTTCCAGTTCGGCAATGACCTGAGCCCCGAGCAGCAGGATAATGGCCCCCACTTCCAGGCTCAGCAGCACGACCACCAGAGTCGCCAGGGAGCCGTAAACCGCGTTCACCAGCGAGATGTTGGCAAAGTAGAAGACCAGCAGCAGGCGCACTCCCTCCCATAGCAGCGCGGCGACGAAGCCGCCCACCACGGCGCGACGCAGGGCGATCTTCACCACCGGCAGGAACTTGTAGATGGCGCTGAACAGAAGGAAGACGCCGAGGAAGCTGGTCAGGTTGAGCATCGGCTCGGAGAGGCCGGCCAGCGGCAGTTCACGCTCGAAGAGGGCTACCCACAGGGCATTCATCGAGCTGACCAGGCTGACCAGGAGGGTCAGGGCCAGCAGGCCCGCCCCGAGTACCAGCATGAAGCCATAGGGCAGCAGCACCGAGACCCAGGCACTGCGCCTGGTCAGGTGCGTGTCCGGCGCGTGGAAGATGATCGCCAGGGCGTCCTCGAGCATGCGAAAGGCGAAGGAACTGAACAGCAGCAGCACAGGAAAGCCCAGTATGCCGATCACGTCCCGGGAGTCGAGGAGGGTGCGGACCGCCTCGAGCAGAACCTCGGCATGGGCGGGGGCCAGGTGGCGTGCCTGGACGGTGAGCACCTCGAGCAGGTGCTGCTGGTCGACCACGCCGGCCAGAAGTACCACCATCAGGGCGAACAGCGGCACGATGGAGAGCAGGATGTTATAACCCACGCCACCGGCAAGCAGGATGCCGCGGTTGCGCAGAAAGGCGCACAACACACGCCACAGGAAGTGCAGAACACGTGGCAGCAAGGTGAAGAGCAGACGTCGGTAGCGAACAGGTGGTGATGTCATCGGGGCTGCCGTGCGAGAGTGCTTGCGCCATCATAGGCGCTTTCGGCGTCGTCTAGTCAAACCCCCTTCCCGCAATGCCCTTGAATACAGGAGAGAGTCATGGACCCGGATTCCCGGCCCGAGCGCAAGTCGAAACGCAGCGAGCTTGAGCGACACTTCGAGGCCTTCCTCTGGAGCTCGCGCCTGATGGTCCTCTTGGCCGTGGTGCCGGCGCTGCTGGGGGCCCTGGTGCTCTTCATCATCGCCAGCCTGGATATTCTCTCGGTACTGGCCGATACCTGGCGCCACTACACCGGCGGGGGGGCCGACATCCACAAGAGCGTGGTCACCAATATCATCGTCGCCGTGGATATCTACCTGATCGCTCTGGTGCTGATGATCTTCGGCCTCGGGGTGTACAAGCTCTTTGTCTCGCGCATCGAGCCCGTCGAGGGGCGCGACCCCCAGCATCCCTTCAACGTCAGCTCCCTCGACCAGCTCAAGGACAAGATCGCCCGAGTGGTGATACTGGCCGTGATCATCGAGTTCTTCCGGGCCGTGGTGGGAATCAGCTTCGATACGCCGCTGGACGCCATCTACCTGGCGCTGTCGGTGCTGGCCCTGGCTCTCGCCCTTTACCTGATGGCGCTGGCGCACAAGCAGGAGTGACGGCGGGCTTGAGAACAGAGCCTGCCGTGCCGCGCCACCGGAGCGCCTGGGGGCCAATACCGCCCCTGGACGTGATCATGTTGCTTGCATTGCATGGTGAACGGCAAGGTGGTCCGGTCACCATCGCTGGCTACACTGAAAGGTGTCCTTCACAGAGGTCGCGGGCGTTGTCCCGCTTTCCCCTATGATGCGTCGGCAAGGAGAGCAACGTGCGAAACATCATCTATATCATTGGCCTGGTCGTGGTGGTGCTGTTCATTCTGTCCCTGCTTGGATTGCGCTGATTCACCCCCATTCCTGTCGCGGCACTTGAGGCTGGATCCCGACCTACGAGCTCACGCCACTCATTTCGCTTCCAGCATGCCCTCGACGAGGGCATGCAGTTCCTGCTGGAACTGCCCTCCAGGAGAAGGCGGATGAGGATCCGCCGTGATGGCGACGGTAAGTTCCCGCTCAGGAATCACGTAAAGTGCCTGGCCACCAAACCCCCTGCCGTAGTAGACCCGTTCGTCGGCCAGGGTCGTGACGAACCAGCCATAGCCATAGCCGTCGCCGGTCCAGGGCGATGTGCCCCGCGGCTGCCAGGAGGCTTCGACCCAGCCATCCGGCAACACGCGGGTGCCGTCGATCACGCCGTCGTTGCGATAGAGTTCACCGATCTGGACCAGGGCTCGCGGGGACAGACGCATGTCGTTACCGCCGAAGTAGATCCCCTGGGGATCGCGCGGCCAGGCGGGAATCGTGATGTTAAGCGGCTTGCCCAACAGTCGCCTCGCCAGCGCCAGGGTACTCTCGCCGCTGGCACGGGTCAGGGCGGCCGAGAGCAGGTGGCTCGACCCCGTCGAGTAGAGCATTCGCCCGCCCGGCTCGTCCACGAAGGGCCGCGACAGGGCGTCTCGCACCCAGTCGGGACTGGCCACCCAGGCACCGTAGTTGCCGCCGGAGGTGCGTTCGAGCCCGGCCTGCAGCGACATCAGGTGTCCGACGGTGATCTCCCGGACACGTGGATCGGCGTCGGCCGGCACCATGTCGCCGAGCAGCTCGGCGACAGGCTGGTCGGGGGAGTCGAGCACTCCTTCCTCGATGGCGGCGCCGACCAGCGCCGCCAGTACCGTCTTGGACAACGACTTGATGTTGGCCGGCCGGTCGACCCCGGGCCCGCCATAGGCGCGTTCCAAGCGGATCTCACCCCGTTGGGCCACCACCACTGCGTGCAGGCGGTCGAGGCGTTCGGCCTGGGCGTCGAGGTGTTCCAGCGCGACCTGCGGGAGGACTGCCTGTTCAGGCGTCTCGCCGGCAGGCGCATGGCATGGCGACGCGGCAGCCAGCATAATGAGCAGGATACCCAGGGCGCGCAGGGTCTCGTAGGGGCGGGGGATCGTCATCGGGACTCCTTTGCGCGCTGTGATGTTGATCCGCGGGGGCGACCCGACATTCGAGGCGTCAGCGCCCTCAGGGTTCCACCCTATTTCTTACATTGCCAGCGAGGCAGCATGGCCAAGTTCGAAACGATCGATACGGCGATCATTCCGGGGCAGGGCAGCGAGCTGAGACTCCTGAAGCGCAACGACGAGTTCTCCATCCGCATCGCCGGGGCCCCCGGCGAGCTGATGAATACCCGCCTGCACGGCTCCGAGGATGCCCTGGCGGAGCTGGCCTGCCAGCGAGTCGCCGACCGCCCCGGCGCCCGGGTACTGGTCGGCGGGCTGGGCATGGGTTTCACCCTGGCCGCGGCGCTGAAGGCGCTGGGCGAGGACGCCGAGGTCGTCGTCGCCGAGCTGGTGCCGGGGGTGGTGGAGTGGAACCGGGGGCCGCTCGGTGTTGCCGCCGGTCGCCCCCTCGACGACCCGCGTACCCGCGTCAGCGTGGGAGATGTCGGTCTACTGCTGCGCCGCGAGCCTGGCGGTTTCGACGCCATCATGCTCGACGTGGACAATGGCCCCGAGGGGCTGACGCGCCGGGAGAACGACTGGCTCTACTCGCCTCGAGGGCTTGCCGCGGCCCAGCAGGCGCTGCGGCCCGACGGTGTGCTGGCGGTCTGGTCGGCAGGTCAGGATCCGGCCTTCACCGAGCGATTGCGGCGTGTCGGCCTGCTGGTCGAGGAGGTCACGGTGCGCGCCCATCGCCCCGGCAAGGGGGCCAAACACCGGATCTGGCTGGCAAGTTGACACACTATCGTACCCGACATCGGTCGGGCCCACTTTCACGACAAGGCAGACAGTATGCTGGAACTCTCTCGCCAGGTGAGCATTCCCGACCACGAGATCGAGATGCAGGCCGTGCGCGCCCAGGGGGCCGGCGGACAGAACGTCAACAAGGTCGCCACTGCCATTCACCTGCGCTTCGATATCCAGGCGTCGAGCCTGCCCGAGGGCTTCAAGGAGAAGCTGCTGGCACTGGGCGATCAGCGCATTACCCGCGACGGGGTGGTGATCATCAAGGCCCAGAGTCATCGCACTCAGGAGCGCAATCGCGCCGAAGCCCTGGCGCGACTCAAGGCGCTGATCAAGAGCGTCATGTACGCCCCGAAGAAGCGCATCGCGACTCGCCCCAGCAAGGGCGCCAAACAGCGCCGCCTGGACAGCAAGAAGAAACGCAGCCGGCACAAGGCGTTGCGCGGCAAGGTCGAGACATGACGTTGATAGGTGCATCGGAGATCGGGTGGCGACTCCACACCGGGCGTGTATGCTGAAAGTCGTGACGACGAAGGCTGGCCACCCTTGGCCGGTGACATCCAACCACGCAGGGGGATACATCGATGGCAGATACGTCGATGAGTGAGCTTTTCAAGGACAACCGCGTCAAGGGCCTGGCGGCCGTGGCGGTGGTTGCCATCATCTGGGCCCTGTTTGCCCAGTCCAGCGTCAGCTCCAGCAATGAGGCCCGCGAGTCGCTGCAGACGCGACTCGATAACGTCCAGGCCGAAAACGAGTCCTTGTCCGGTCGCGTCGAGGAACTTCAGAGCGCCGCGGGGAACCTCGATGAACTGGCAGCGCAGCGCAGCGAAATCGAGGAGCAGCAGCAGGCCGCTCAGGCCGAGCTGGAGCGCATGGAGGGCGAGGTCGCCACGGCGCGCACCGAGCTGGAAGAGGCCCAGGCCTCGGTAGAGGCGGTGCAGGCCGATCTGGAAGCCCGCCAGGGTGAACTCGAGGCCGCCGACGAAGCCCTCGCGTCCACCCAGGAGGAGCGACAGCAGGAAGCGCAGGCCCGCGACGAGGCCCAGGCGTCGCGTCAGGAAGCCGAGGAGGCCCGCCAGGCCGCCGAAGAGGCCCGTCAAGAAGCCGAGGAGGCCCGCCAGCAGGCCGAACAGGAGCGCAGCGACGCGGTCTCCGCCCGCGACGAGGCCCGTGCCGAACTCGAGGGACTGCAGGACGAGATCGCTTCGGCCGAGGACAATCTAGCCGGCCTCAACGAGGAGATCTCAGCCAGGCAGGAGGAGCGTGATACCCTCCAGCAGGAGCTCAGCGAGCTCGAGGCCAGCCGCGACGAGGCGAGTGAGGCGCTGGAGTCGACCCGTAGTGAGCTGGAGGAGGCCAAGTCACAGGTCGACCAGGCTCGCGAGACGTTCAAGGACCTCGAGGTCGCCATCAAGGTGGGCCGTGAGGAGGTCGCCGAGATCGAGTCTCAGGTCGAGTCCCGCCAGTCCCAGCTCGAGCGCCTGGAAGGTCAGCTCGAGACCTGGCGCAACGAACTGTCCCGTCTGGAGGAGAGCGTGCAGGCCGGGGAGGGGGACGGCGCGTCCTCTCAGCAGCAGTCCGGTACCCAGGAAGATGGCAATGGCGGTGCTGCCCAGCAGGGAACCGATACCCAGGAAGATAGTAACGCCGGTGCTGCTCAGCAGGAGTCGGGGTCCCAGGAAGATGACAACGGCGGTTCTGCTCAGGAGGAAGGTGAGGCCGAGGAAGAGGCCAAGTCAGACTGATCACCTCTTCGGAGCGGTCTAGCACGCATGACGGCGAGCCAAGGGCTCGCCGTCATGCGTTGGCAGGCATTGCATGGCAGGGCGACCCGCCGGGTATACTGACCTTTCGTGCCGCTTGCATGGCACCCCCAACTGAATAAGGAGCGAGTCGTGATCGAAGGGGTCAAGCATATCGTCGCCGTGGCATCCGGCAAGGGCGGGGTGGGCAAGTCCACTGTGACCGTCAACCTGGCATTGGCCATGGCCGCCGAAGGCTATCGGGTCGGCATCCTTGATGCCGACATCTATGGCCCCAGCCAGGCGCAGATGCTGGGGGTGGGCGAGGGCGTGCGTCCCCAGTCCGCAGGCGAGAATCGCTTCAAGCCGCTCGAGGCGCATGGCATCCAGGCCATGTCCATGGCCTTCCTGGTCGACATCCGCGAGCCCATGGTCTGGCGAGGGCCCATGGTCGCTGGCGCCTTTCAGCAGATGCTCACTCAGACCGTCTGGGACAATCTGGACTACCTGTTCATCGACATGCCGCCGGGTACCGGCGACATCCAGCTGACCCTGGCCCAGAAGGTACCGGTGGACGGCGCGGTGATCGTCACCACGCCCCAGGACATTGCGCTACTGGACGCGCGCAAGGGCATCGAGATGTTCCGCAAGGTCAACGTGCCGGTCCTCGGGGTCGTGGAGAACATGAGCCTGCACATCTGTTCCAACTGCGGCCACAGCGAGCCGATCTTCGGCGAGGGCGGGGGCGAGCGCATTGCCCAGGAGTACGAGACCCAGGTGCTCGGTCGCCTGCCCTTGACCCTGTCGATTCGCGAACAGGTGGATGGTGGGCAGCCCACCGTGGTGGCCGAGCCGAAGGGCGAGGTGACCGCGACCTTCCGCGACATGGCGCGCCAGGTCGCCGACCAGATCCGCGGCCAGGGCACCGAGGGACCCGAGATCTCCTTCAGCGAGTGAGATGGCTACTGCCGTGACCTTCCCTTCCGGGGCCGCTATGATGTGGCCCCGGTTTTCTTTCGCCGGTTCCCCTAGACACAGTGCAGGACGTTTCGATGAGCATCAAAGCCGACAAGTGGATACGCCGCATGGCCGAGCGGGAAGGCATGATCGAGCCCTTCGAGCCCGATCAGGTACGCTACGAGAACGAGCGGCGGGTGATCTCCTACGGGACGTCCAGTTACGGCTACGACGTGCGCTGCGCCGACGAGTTCAAGGTGTTCACCAACATCCACTCCGCGGTGGTGGACCCCAAGGGCTTCGACGAGAAGAGCTTCGTCGACATCAAGGGGGATGTCTGCGTGATTCCCCCCAATTCCTTCGCCCTGGCACGCACCGTGGAGTATTTCCGCATCCCGCGTAGCGTGCTGACTATCTGCCTGGGCAAGTCTACCTATGCCCGGTGCGGCATCATCGTCAACGTCACCCCGCTGGAACCCGAGTGGGAAGGGCATGTGACCCTGGAGTTCTCCAACACCACCAACCTTCCGGCGCGCATCTATGCCAACGAGGGGGTGGCGCAGATGCTGTTCCTGGAGTCCGACGAGGTCTGCGAGACCTCCTACAAGGACCGCGGCGGCAAGTACATGGGGCAGCGCGGCGTGACCCTGCCCAGGACGTAAGGGCCTTCGGCCAGCTTCAAGTCACAAGGAGCAAGCTTCAAGGACCCCCTTGGCTTGCTCCTTTCGTTTGGGGGTAGGCTGGCTTGCAGCTTGCAGCTTGCAGCTTGCAGCTTGCAGCTTGCAGCTGTCAGTCCTCGTCCAGCTCCTCGGCGGCATCGGCATGGGAGAGTCGCATGCCGGTGGGAGGAAGCTCGACGCCGTCCATGGTGGCACTATCGCCCTTGAGCTGCAGTCGCCCCTCCAGAAACCAGCGCACAGCGATCGGATAGATCAGGTGCTCACGGGCCTGCACCTTGGCCTGGAGACTCTCTTCCGTGTCGTCCTCGGCGACAGCCACCTCTGCCTGCAGGGCGACCGGTCCGCCATCCAGCTCTTCGGTGACGAAATGCACGCTGCAGCCGTGCGTGTCCACGCCATCGGCCAGCGCGCGGGCATGGGTATGCAGGCCCTGGTAGTCCGGCAGCAACGAGGGGTGGATATTGAGCATCCGGCCCAGGAAGCGGTTGACGAAGCGCGGAGTGAGAATGCGCATGAAGCCGGCCAGCACGATCAGGTCGGGCTCGTGACGCTCGATGACCTTGATCAGGGCACCATCGTAGGCGTCGCGGCTGTCGTATTCGCGGTGGGGCAGGGCCACGGCATCGATGCCGGCATCCTTGGCACGCTTGAGTCCGTAGGCATCCGGCTGATTGGAGATCACCGCGACGATCTCGCCGCCCAGCGCGTCATGACTCTGGGCGTCGATCAGTGCCTGGAGGTTACTGCCGCTGCCGGAGATCAGCACCACCACTCGCCGCGTTTCGCTGGGCTCGGGGGTGAAGGCGTTCAGGGTGTCACTCTGGTAGTTGGTCCCGCTCATCCTTCGAGGTTCTCCAGCTGGACCTGCTCCTCGGCATCACCCCGCGCGGTGATCACACCGATGCGGTGGACCGTCTCGCCCAGGCCCTGCAGGTGGGCACGGGCCTGGTCGGCCTTCTCCGCCGGGACCACGATCACCATGCCGATGCCGCAGTTGAGCACACGGTGCATCTCGTGTTCCTCGACGTTGCCCTGTGCCTGGAGCCAGTCGAAGACGGCCGGACGCGTCCAGCTGGACGCATCGATGCGCGCCGCCAGGGTCTCGGGCAGCACGCGGGGAATGTTCTCGAGCAGGCCGCCGCCGGTGATATGTGACAGGGCATGTACCGGGATATCGGTCTCCTTGAGCAACGACAGCAGCGGCTTGACATAGATGCGTGTGGGAGCGAGCAGGGCCTCGCCCAGCGACCGCCCGTCGATGGCGGTGTCCAGCGAGGCGTCGCCGACCTCGAGGATCTTGCGGATCAGCGAGTAACCGTTGGAATGGGGGCCGGAGGAGGCCAGTCCCAGCAACACGTCGCCCTCGCCGACCTTCTTGCCGTCGAGGATCTCGGACTTCTCCACCACGCCGACGCAGAAGCCGGCGAGGTCATAGTCACTGCCCTCGTACATGCCAGGCATCTCGGCGGTCTCGCCGCCCACCAGGGCGCAACCGGCCTGCTCGCAGCCCTCGCCGATACCGGTCACCACGTCGGCGGCGATATCCACGTCCAGCTTGCCCGTGGCATAGTAGTCGAGGAAGAGCAGCGGTTCCGCACCGGCCACCACCAGGTCATTGACGCACATGGCCACAAGGTCGATGCCGATGGTGTCATGGCGGCCGAGGTCCATGGCCAGGCGCAGCTTGGTGCCGACGCCGTCGGTACCGGATACCAGCACCGGCTCCCGGTAGCCGGTCGGCAGCTCGCACAGGGCGCCGAAACCACCCAGTCCGCCCATCACCTCGGGGCGGATAGTGCGTTTGGCGACGCCCTTTATGCGGTCGACCAGGGCATTCCCGGCATCGATGTCGACCCCGGCATCCTTGTAACTGAGCGATGCCCCGGTCGGGCGATTGGTGGAATCGGTCATGTCGCTTCCTGTATGAGATGGGCGCTCGCGATGCCTGTCGCAGGGCGACGCGCAACGGTCAGGTTTGGGCGATGAATTGTAGCATCACGGCGCGCGGCTGGCAGCCTGCCGGTCGCGTCGGAACAGGGAGGAAGCGATGCACAGACAGTGGTGGGTGGCGGCCGCGGTGGCGGCGGTGGGACTGTGGTTCCTGATCAGTATCGAGCCGGTGCTGACGCCCTTTTTCGTCAGCATGATCCTGGCCTATCTGGGCGACCCCCTGGCCGACCGCCTCGAGGCTCACGGCCTCTCGCGGCGCCTGGCGGTCTCGCTGGTCTTCCTGCTGCTGACACTGGTCATTGTGCTTACCCTACTGTTGGTGGTGCCGATACTGGGCCGACAGCTCGGCCAGCTGATCGAATCGCTGCCGGCAGTGCTCAACTGGGCTCAGCAAACCGTGGTGCCGCGCATCCAGTCGCTGACCGGCATGGACCTCTCCACCGACATCGACGAGATGCGCCAGGCGATCGTCGACAACTGGAAGGAGACCGGGACCTTCGCCGCCAGCCTGCTGGCCCAGGCCTCGCGTTCCGGCCTGGCGTTTGTCGCCTGGATCGGCAACCTGGCGCTGATTCCGGTGGTGACGTTCTATCTGCTGCTGGACTGGGACGTCCTGGTTGCCAAGGTGCGCGGCTCGCTGCCGCGCAGCTGGGAGCCCGCCGTGGTGCGCCTCGCCGGCGAATGCGACGAGGTGCTGTCGTCCTTCCTGCGTGGCCAGCTGATCGTCATGCTCTGCCTGGGGGTGATCTATGCGGTGGGGCTGACCCTGCTGGGTGTGCGCTTCGGCTTGCTGATCGGCCTGCTTGCGGGTCTCGCCAGCATCGTGCCCTATCTCGGGGTGATCGTGGGCATTTCCGTGGCCGGAGTGGTGGCGTTTTTCCAGTTCGGCGACTGGCTGATACTGCTCGGCGTCGCGGCGGTGTTCGGTTTCGGTCAGCTGGTCGAGAGCGTGGTGCTCCAGCCCAAGCTGCTCGGCGACAAGATTGGCCTGCATCCGGTGGCCGTTATCTTCGCCGTACTGGCCGGTGGGCAGCTGTTCGGTTTCACCGGGGTGCTGCTGGCGCTGCCCGTAGCCGCCATGCTGATGGTGGTGTTGCGTTATCTCCACGAGCACTATAAAAACAGCACTTTGTATGACGCCGGACGTCAACGTACCCACGACGAGGAGTCGCCATGAGTCGAGCACCCGCGCAGTTGCCGCTGGGCGTGGGGCTGCGCGACGACGCCACCTTCGCCAACTTCTACCCCGGGCCCAATGCGACCCTGGTCGACCGGCTAGTGCACCAGCTCAACGACGGCGGCGAACCCTTCCTCTACGTATGGGGCGCCTCCGGCACAGGGCGTAGCCACCTGCTGCAGGCCGCTTGCCATGCGGCATCCGACCGCGACTGCCGTGCGCTGTACCTGCCCCTGGCGGAGCTCGGGCACTTCCCGCCGCTGATGCTCGAGGAGATCGAGCGCCTGGATCTGGTGGCGATCGATGACCTCGACCGCGTGATGGGACGCAAGCGCTGGGAGGAGGCATTGTTCCACGCGTTCAATCGTCTGCGGGATGCCGGTAAGCGCCTGGTAATCGCTGCCGAGGCGCCGCCACGTCAGCTGCCGGTGAAACTTCCTGACCTGGCGTCGCGACTCACCTGGGGTATGACCTTCCACCTGCAGGGACTCGATGACGCCGGACGCCTGGCGGCGCTTCAGCTGCGGGCCCGGGGTCGTGGCATGCAGTTGCCCGATGAGGTAGCCCGCTACATCCTGCATCGCGGACCGCGACGGCTGGATGCACTTTTCGAGACCCTGGCGGCCCTGGATCGCGCCTCGCTATCTGCCCAGCGCAAGCTGACCATTCCCTTCGTCAAGCAGGCGCTGGGCTGGTAGGAGGCCTCCCGGAGTTCGGCGCACGCTGCTTCAAATGCCCCGTGCTCCCTCAATCCGGCAGGATGGGCGTGGCGGTGCTAGCCGATCCCGTTGCAGAGTTGGTCGGCACTGAAGCGGTAGGAGTACAGGACGTCCTTCTGCAGGAAGCCATAGCGCGTCAGTGTCTGTTGCCAGTCTCCGTTGCGCTTCTCTTCCAGCAACGCCTCGTTTACCGCGTCTCGCAGGTCTTCGGCATCCAGGGGGAAGGCGAAGCCGCCGAAGTAACGTACCTCACGACCGTCGATCACCGGATCGGTGAAGTTGAATTCCGCCTCCACCTGCGGGCTCATCTGCTCCATGGACGCTACCGTCATCCCGGTGGCGGCGAAGGCATCGGCTCTCCCGCGGACGATGGCCTCGATGGCATCCTGGTGGCGCTCTACCGTGATGATCCGGTCCGGGTCGATACCCAGGGCATTGAACATGTCCTGGGTGACCGTGCCCTCCTGAACCGCGACACGTATGGTGTCAGGGCGTTCGATGAAGTCCTCGTAGGCCCGAATGCGGTTGGGGTTGGAGGCCAGTACCAGCAGCCCTTCGCCATAGGAGGTGTTGGGGTCAGAGAAGAGCACGCGCGCGCAGCGTTCGGGCATGATGGCCATCTCCGCTGCGGCCATGTCGAAGCGACCGACTTCCAGCCCCGGGATGAGGTTCTTGAATTCCGTCTCCACCCATTCGATCTCCTCGATGCCGAGATCATCCAGGATGCGCCGAGCGACCTCCGGGCCGACTCCCAGCGGCTCACCTTGCTCGTTCAGGTAGCCATAGGGCTTCTCGTTGGCGACGGCGATGCGGATCACGCCGCGCTGCTGGATCTCCTTGAGGGTATCAGCCTGCAGCCCGGGAATGGCCAGCAGGGTGGCAAGAGCGCTAGCCATAAGGGGCAATCTGCCCTGGGAAAACGTCATTGGTGTCATTGTTAGTGCCCCCGCGTAGCGTCGTTCCGACACTTACCGCGTCCCGGATCACTCGGGTATCGGCCATGGCGCATAAGCCGCTGGGTCGGAGCGATGTGTGATGGGTCATGATCCATGGTGTATCAGCGTATCGAAGCCATCATGGTGTCATGTCCGCCATCTCGCGATGGCGGTGAATTAAGCGTAGAAGTAACGTTGATGGGCTGCTAGACCGCGAACAGCCACTATGGCAGTTCGCGGACAACGACTGTCGGCGATGTCCTACAAGAGACGGTAAGTCTCAGACCCCCTGTGCCAGAGAACTCAACGGCTGAGCTCGATGCTACGGGATTGGCCATTGCTCAGGCTGATCTGGTGAATGACCACGCGGGTCTTGCCGGTGGATGGGTCCTGTCCGCTGCCCGACACATAGAACTCGCCGGCCGGCAGGCCCCCGAGGCGAAAGTAGCCATTGCCGTTGGTGCGGGTGGTGTGGGTGTACTCACGGGCCCGTGGATCGGCGGGCTCCACGGCACGGCCCGCCAGGGCCTGCTCCGCGGCCTCTGCAGAGTAGGTGGTCACCGGGGCTGCCGAGACGGGGCGATTTGCTACTGGGTGCCCGCCCAGCAACAGGCGTCCGCTGATCTCGGCACTACCGCTCTTCTCCAGTGCGGCATACTCCTCGGCGGGGAAGGCCACCTGGCGAGCAGCCCGTCCGGTCGTGGCAGGGCGATCGGCCCGTTCGGTCTCGCGGGGCGTCTCCATCTCGCGTGGCGCCTCCGTACCGCGTTCGATCACCTCGACGCGCTCACGCTCTCCCGCGGGATAGCGTGGTTCGATGATCTGACAGCCGGCCAGCGAGAGCCCCAGCAGGGCAGGAAGGATCCAACGTGTCATGTGCACTCTCCCGGATGGTGGACGACGCCCCGTGCCCGGTGAGCATAACGCAAAAGGGCCGCCGATCATCGATCAGCGGCCCTTCTTGCGTTCAAGCAAGCGCCGGCGGTGCCGGCGCTGTCAGGCTTACTTGGCTGCCTTGGTGGCAGTCTCGGTAGCCTGCTTGACGTTGTCTTCGGTCAGCTTCTGGCTCTGCTGCACGAAGTCCTGCTGCAGGGAAACGACCTTCTCGGCGTCGCCCTTCAGGCGCTCGGTCAGGTCCTTGGCGACCTTCTGCTGGCCTTCCATGTAGGTGCGCAGGCCTTCGGCATCTTTCACGTTCATCAGGCTGCGCAGCTGCGCCAGACCAGTGTCGGTGTAGGCCTTGCTGGCGTCCAGCTGGGCGTTGACCAGCTTCTCGGTGTAGTCCACGGACAGGGCGGCATAGGCGCGGGCCGGGCCGAAGAACATGGATTCGAACTGTTCGGTGAACTGCTTGGTGTCGAAGTTTTGCATCGTAAGTCCCTCCCAGGGATTTCGGATCAATTCGAAGGCCGTGGCGGTCTGCCGATGCCTTCTGCGTCTCTGTTGCGATGCACAATAGCAGAGCGGTTTGTGCAGTGCAACATCCTTTCTTTCGATGAGGAGGTCTCTTGCAAGGCGGTCTGCTGGACACCATGTTGAATGGAGCATCATCCATCCCGAACATGAGGAGCCGGACATGAGCGACCATCGCATCGAGCGCGACAGCATGGGTGAGCTGGAGGTGCCGAGGGAGGCCCTCTACGGTGCCCAGACCCAGCGCGCCGTCAACAATTTTCCGGTCTCGGGCCAGCCGATGCCGACGGCCTTCATCCACGCCATCGCCCGGATCAAGCTGGCGGCGGCCCGGGTCAACCGCGAGCTGGGCCTCCTCGACGACGCTCGGTCCCGGGAGATCGTTGCCGCCGCCGAGGCGATCCTTGCGGGCCACCTCGACGACCAGTTCCCGGTGGACGTCTTCCAGACCGGCTCGGGCACCTCCAGCAACATGAACGTCAACGAGGTAATCGCCAGACGAGCCAGCCGCGACGGGGTGGAAGTCGGCGCCAACGACCACGTCAACATGGGGCAGTCGAGCAACGACGTGATTCCCACGGCGATCCATGTCTCCGCCGCGCTGGCAGTGACCAGCCAGCTGCGCCCGGCGCTGGAGCACCTTCGCGAGAGCATTGACGCGCGCGCCTTGGAGCTCGAGGACGTGGTCAAGACCGGGCGTACCCACCTGATGGATGCCATGCCGCTGCGCATGGATCAGGAGCTGGGCGGCTGGTCGAGCCAGGTGGGGCAGGCCATCGAGCGCCTGGACAGCGCCCTGGTGCGACTCTGTCGACTGGCCCAGGGCGGTACGGCGGTAGGCACCGGCATCAATGCCCATCCCGAGTTCGCCGAACGCATGGCGCGGGACCTGAGCGAGCAGACGGGGCTGTCGTTCTCGCCCAATGACAGCTTCTTCGCCAGCCTCGCTTCTCAGGATGCCGCGGTGGAACTCTCTGGACAGTTAAGGGGGCTGGCCTGCGTGGTGATGAAGATCGCCAACGACCTGCGCTGGATGAACTCCGGGCCTCTGGCCGGGCTCGGCGAGATCGAGCTCGAGGCCCTGCAGCCCGGTAGCTCGATCATGCCTGGCAAGGTCAATCCGGTGATCCCCGAGTCGGCTGCCCAGGCCGCCGCCCAGGTGATCGGGCTCGACACGGCGGTGACGGTGGCCGGGCAGAGCGGCAACTTTCAGCTGAATGTCATGCTGCCGCTGGTCGCCAACAACCTGCTGACCTCGATCACCTTGATGACCAATACCAGCCGGCTGCTGGCCGATCGCGCCATCGCTACTTTCAAGGTGCGCCACGACCACCTCGAGGGTCCGCTGGCGCGCAACCCCATCCTGGTCACGGCGCTGAACGCGGTGATCGGTTACGACGCTGCGGCGGCCATCGCCAAGCACGCTTACCAGGCCGGACGGCCGATCATCGAGGTGGCCGAGGAGCAGACCGAACTGTCCAGAGCGGAGCTTGAACGACTTCTCGACCCCGCGACGCTGACGCGAGGCGGGGTACCGGAATAGCGCTCACTCCTGCTGGTCGCGCTCCTTGCCCTCCTTGATGGTCTCCCGGGCGTCGCGGTGCTCCTGCCCGTCGGCCTCGGGTGTCTCGTGCTCGTCGGCGCGGGAGGGGCGGTAACAGAGGGTGGCCAGCATCGGGAAGTGGTCGGAACCGATGTGTGGCAGGCGCTGCATGGCTTTTAGAGTGAAGTGCTCGCTGACGAATACGTGGTCCAGCGGCCAGCGCAGCAGGGGATAGCTGGCGTGGAAGGTGCTGTACATGCCGCGCCCGCGGCGGGGATCAAGCATGCCGCTGACTCGACAGAAGAGCCGAGTGGTGCGTGACCAGGCCACGTCGTTCAGGTCACCGGCCACCAGAGTGGGCACCGGGTCCTCGTGAATTGCCTTGCCCACCAGCAGCAGCTCGGCATCGCGCCACAGCGACTCCTCGCTCTCGTTGGGGGCCGGCGGGCGGGGATGCACGGCATGCAGCTGGACGACCTCACCGCTAGGTAGCGTGACGCCGGTATGGATCGAGGGGATATCGTCCTGAATAAGCCACTGGACCTCGGGGTCGACCAGCGGCCGCCGGGCATAGAGGTGCATGCCGTAGAGGTTGTCCAGTGGCACCCGCACCGCATGGGGCCAGTCCTCATGCAATGCCCCGTCGAGCTTCTCCTGCCACCAGGCGTCGGATTCCAGGGTCAAGACCAGGTCGGGCCGATGTTGATGGATAAGCCGGGTCAGCGTCTCGGCGTTGCGATTGGTGGTCAGTACATTGGCGATCAGCAGCGTCAGGCATCGGCTCTCCTGTCCCGGCTCGGTGCGCTGGACCTGCACCGGCCAGAACGGCGTCCAGGGCAGGATACGGGCCGTCTGAAGCGCGAGGGTGATAAGGCTCGACGCCATCGCGACCCACGACCAGGGCGGGGTGGCCAGCAGGGAGAGCAGAGCGGTCACCGCCGCCAGTGCGGCGAGCTGCAGGCGTGGAAACTCGCAGGCACGGATCCACCACCAGGTCAGCGGCGATCGCGCCACCAAGGTGACCACCAGCAGTGCGGTGGCGATCACCGCAAGCACAATCGAGAGCACGACATGACCTCCCTGTGGCCTCAGTGACGTCCCGTTCCCAGCCTACTCCGCATGCCATCGGCCGTGAATGCCGGGTCGTGAATGTCTAGAGCGCCTTGCGGCGCAGCAGGCCGGTGATGGCCTCGCCGATCAGCACCAGCACGATGATGGCGATCAGGATGGTGGCCACCGTCTGCCAGGCGAAGGTGTCGATGGAGCCCTGCAGGATCACGCCGATACCGCCAGCCCCGACCAGCCCCAGTACCGTGGACTCGCGAATGTTGATGTCCCAGCGCAGGATGACGATGGCGAAGAAGGCCGGCATCACCTGGGGGACGACGGCATAGGCGATCACTTTCGCCTTGGAGGCGCCGGTCGCTTCCATGGCCTCCACCGGGCGGCGGTCGATCTCCTCGATGGCCTCGCCCATCAGCTTGCCGATGAAGCCCACCGAGCGGAACATGATGGCCAGTATCCCGGCCAACACCCCGGGGCCGAAGATCGCCACGAACAGCAGCGCCCAGATGATGGTGTTCACCGAGCGGCTCGAGACCAGGATGAAGCGCCCCAGCCACAGGCAGGCACGGTTGGGTGTGGTGTTCTGGGCGGCGATGTAGGAGACCGGCAGGGCGATAAAGATCGTCAGCAGGGTGGCGAGCGTGGCGATATGCACGGTCTCGATCATGGCATTGACGATCTCGCCGAGGCGGCTCGGATCCGGCGGCCACATGCGTGCCCCAAGGCTCGAGATCTGGTTGGGGGCATCCCATACCCAGGGCCAGAAGATGTCGATGTCGCGCACCGCCCAGACGACCAGCATCAGCGTCACCAGCATTACGCCGTAACGGATGAGCTGCTCCCTGCGGTTGTAGCGTCGCCAGATACGATCGGCGAGCAGGTCGGCGTCCTCTACCATATCTTCTTCCTTACCCAGCCGCTGACGCCTTCGCTGACCAGGATCACCGCGATGATCACCAGCAGGATGGCAAAGGCGAAGTCATAGTCGTAGCGCCCGAAGGCATTCATCAGGGTGCTGCCGATGCCACCCGCCCCGACGATACCCACCACCGCAGAGGCACGCAGGTTGCTGTCGAGCTGGTACATGGAGAGTCCTACCTGGCGCGGCAGGATCTGCGGGAAGACGGCATAGTAGAGCGTTGCCAGATAGCCGGCGCCCGTGGCGCGCATGGCCTCCACCTGGCCCCAGTCGATTTCCTCGATCTCCTCGGCGAGCAGCTTGCCGACGAAGCCGATGGAGTAGAGGGTCAGGGTCAGGATGCCTGCCAGGGGACCGAAGCCCACCGCGGCGACGAAGAGGATGGCGACGATTACCGGATGGAAACTGCGCGAGACGATGATCACCGCGCGCCCCACCAGGTAGACAGGCAGGGGTGCGATGTTGCGTGCCGCCATCACCGCGAAAGGAATCGACAGCAACACCCCGAGCAGGGTGGCCAGGATGGCGATCTGAAGGCTCTCCGTGAAGCCGGTCAGCAGCAGGTCGAAGCGCGAAAAGCTCGGCGGGAAGCCGCCGCCGAAGATGCGCGCTGCCCGAGGCAACCCTTCGCTGATGCGCTCCCAGTTGAAGGGCAGGGTGGCGAAGGCCCACACCAGATAGACGACCACCACCAGCAGCATGCCATAACGCATGACGGGGTTCGCAATGAAGGGCGGCTTGCGCCACGTCCGCGACGTCGTTGCCCGGCTGGTGTCAGGCCTGGTCATGGCGGATCTCCCGTTCAGCCTTTCCAGGGGCAGCCTGCGGGGTGGCACTCTCATCCTCCGGCGACTCGATGCCACCATAGATGGCATCCAACGCCTCCTTGTCGAAGTCGGCGGGAGTGCCATCGAAGATCATGGTGCCGTGGCGCAAGCCGACGATACGGTCGGTATAGGCCCTGGCCTGGGCCACATTGTGAATGTTGATCAGCACCGGCAGCGACAGTTCGCTGGCCAGGCTTTGCAGCAGCACCATGATCTGCTCGGAGGTGCGCGGGTCCAGCGAGGCCGTTGGCTCGTCGGCCAGCAGCACCTCCGGTTCCTGCATGAGGGCGCGGACCACGCCGACCCGCTGGCGTTCTCCGCCGGAGAGTTCGTCGGCGCGCTTGTTGGCATAGTGGGCGATGCCCACTCGCTCCATCAGCACGAAGGCCCGCTCGATATCCGCGGTTGGATAGCGGCGGGTAATGGCCTGGAAGAGGCTGACGTAGCCGAGTCGGCCGGCCAGCACGTTCTCCATTACCGTGAGGCGATCGATCAGGTTGAAGCCCTGGAAGACCATGCCGATCTTGCGTCTAGCTCGTCGCAGGTCACGGTGTCGGAGATTGACGAGTTCGGTGCCGTTGAGCTTGATCGACCCCGAGGTGGGTTCCACGAGGCGGTTGATGCATCGAAGCATGGTGCTCTTGCCGGCGCCCGAGGCACCGACGATGGCGACCACGCTGTTGTCCTCGACGCTCAGATCAAGCCCCTTGAGCACAGGATCATCGTGGCCGTAACGCTTGATCAGGTTGGATATCTCTAGCATCGGCGAGTCCCGGAGGGCGAAGGATCAACGAGACAGCGACGCCGGCCTTCGAGGGAAGGCCGGCGTCGTGCTGCCAGGCGTGGATTACTCGAGGTTGTCGGGGGTGTACTCGACCCCGTTGGCCTCCTGGATGGTACGGATGACCTTCCAGTGCTCCTGGTAGTTGATGGGGATGAATTTCTCGACCCCCTCGAACTCCTCCCCCAGTTCGGTGCCGGCGAACGCGAAGCTGAAGAAGGCCTCCTCGATCTTGTCGACCAGATCGGGATGCAGGTTGTGGGCATAGGTGTAGGACGTGGTCGGGAAGCGGTCGGACTCGTAGATGATCTTGACGTCCTCCGGGTCATAGAGGTCGCGGGCGGCCATCCGATCGACCACTTCCGAGGCTACCGGTGCCGCATCGTAGTCCTGGGCCACCACCCCCAGCATGGACTGGTCGTGGCTGCCTGAGTAGATGACCTCGTAGTCCTCGTCGGGGACGATGCCCTCTTCGGGGAACAGGGCTCGCGGCGCCTGGTTGCCGGAGTTGGAGGTGGGCGAGGTATGGGCGACGCGCTTGCCCTTGAGGTCAGCCATCTCGTCGATGCCGGAGTCGACGTGGGTATAGAGCTGGAGGGTATAGCCGAACTGGCCGTCATCCGAGCCCATCAGGGCGAAGGGGACGGCCCCGGCCAGGTTGACGGCGAAAGGCGTCGGGCCGGTGGAAAAGCCGGCGATATGCAGGCGACCGCTGCGCATCGCCTCGACCTGGGCCGAGTTGGATTGCACGGCAAAGAAGCGTACGTCGCGTCCGGTGACGTCCTGCAGGTGGTCGATGAAGGGTTGCCAGATATCGGAATAGATCGCCGGATCCTCGACCGGGGTATAGGCGAAGATCAGGGTGTCGGGGTCGGCCCACTCGGATTCGTCGGCCGGGCGGTCGGCGACCATGTCGCCGTTCTCGTCGCAGTAGATGTCATCCAGAGCGCCACGCTCGCAATCGTCCTGTGCCTGGACCTGAGTGGCGGCCAGCAGGGCAAGCGGCAACAGCGAGGAGAGGGCCAGCGTGGTGAGTGGGTGCTTTCGAGACCGGAGGGGATGATGGATCATGGCGTGCCTCGTGAGATTATTGTTGTGCAGGACGTTCGGATCTCGACATGTCGATGATTGATTCCGAATAACCCTTTCCAATCTAGAGTTCGTGACAAAACTATGTCAAACACTTTCCCCGCGGCGTCAGGCCACTGGCATAACCGCTACCTGCTCATGCGCCATGGTCACAGCCTGGCCAACCAGCAGGGGCTGATCATCAGCACGCCGGAGCATGGGCTGGCTGGCTTCGGCCTCTCGTCCCGGGGCCGGGAGCAACTCGATGGGCTGCTGTCCGACTGGTGCTGGGCGATCCCCGCCCGGATCCTGCATTCGGACTTCCGTCGCACCACCGAGACGGCAGCCCGTATCGCGCAGCACTTCGGCCTGCGGTGCGAGGCCGATACGCGGCTGCGGGAACGCCACTTCGGTGCGTTCGAGGGTGAGGGAGATCACCGCTATGCCGAGGTCTGGGCACGGGACGCCCGTGACCCGGCGCACCGCCATGCCGGCGTCGAGGCCGTCGCAGAGGTGGCCGCGCGCATGACGGAGCTGATCGCCGACCTGGAGCAGCACCATGCGGGGGAAACCATCCTGCTGGTCAGTCACGGGGATCCACTGCAGATCCTGCTGACTGCCTTGGAGGGCCGCGAGCTTAGCCAGCATCGCGAGCGGGATCCGCTCGCGCCGGCCAGCGTCACCGTTCTGTGATTTCTTTTCTTTGGCGCCTGATCTCAGGCCGTGCGTCGCGGTCGGGATCGAGCTGCGCGGGGATGCACCCGGGTAGATGGCTTCGATGGGGTAGGGGGGAGGCTCTGGCGAGCCAGCCGTTCCTCCAGGTACTCCCCCAGGCGCCGAGTCTCGACCGCATTGAGACGCAGGGCCAGCTTGGTACGCCGCCACAGGATGTCCTCGAGCGAGCGCGCCCATTCCTGCTCGATCAGATAGTCCACTTCGGCCGCGGTCAGCCCGGCGCCAAATGCCTGCCCCAGGGCGTACTGGGAGTCCCTGCCGTCCAGGAACTCCCGGCATAGCGAGCCATAGGAGCGAGCAAAGCGCCGGGCCTGCGCGGCATCCAGGAAGGGGTAGGCCTCCAGCAGTTGTGACTCGAAGGTGGCCTGGTCACCAATGTCGCCGCCCGGCAGTGGCGTTTCGGCAGTCCAGGGGGCGGCCATCGCCGGCAGGTGGGGCTCTAGCGCCGCAAGGGCAGCCTCGGCAAGCTTGCGATAGGTGGTGATCTTGCCGCCGAAGACCGAAAGCAAGGGGGCACCACGGGTGTCCAGGTCGAGGGTGTAGTCGCGCGTCATGGCCGAGGGTTCGGCCGATTCGTCGTCGCACAGCGGGCGCACGCCGGAGAAGGTGCGGATTACGGCGTCCCGAGAAAGCTGGATGCGGAAGTGGGCGTTGACGACCGAGAGCAGATAGTCGATTTCCTCCTCGCTGGTCTCGACGCGCGACGGGTCGCCCTCAAAGCGCCGGTCGGTGGTGCCGATCAGGCTGAAGTCTTCCTCGTAGGGCAGCACGAAGACGATGCGCCGGTCGGTGTTCTGGAGGATATAGGCCCGCTCATCGTGATTCAGGCGAGGCACGATCAGATGGCTGCCCTGGATCAAGCGCACGCCATATCGCGACTGCCGCCTGGCCTGGCGGCTCACTACCTGCTCCACCCAGGGGCCGGCGGCGTTGATCAGTGTCCGGCAGCGGCGGGTCAGCCGATGGCCCGAATCTATCTCCTCGAGTTCCACTTCCCACTGGCCGTCAATCTCGCGGGCCCCGATACAGCGTGTGCGGACCTGGATCTCGGCGCCGTTGTCGCGAGCCTGGATGGCGTTGAGGACCACCAGACGGGCATCATCCACCCAGCAGTCCGAGTACTCGAAGCCACGGGTGATGCCGGGAGCAAGGCCCTGGTGCGCGGTGAGCCTGACTCCCCGTGACCCCGGGAGCTTCTCGCGCTTGCCGAGGTGGTCGTAGAGGAACAGGCCGGCGCGCAGCATCCAGGCCGGGCGCAGGTGGGGGCGGTGGGGAAGGATGAAGCGCAGTGGCCAGATGATGTGCGGGGCCTTGGCGAGCAACACCTCGCGCTCGCGAAGTGCCTCGCGCACCAGGCGGAATTCATGGTGTTCCAGGTAGCGCAGGCCGCCGTGGATCAGCTTGCTGCTCGCCGAGGAGGTGGCGCCGGCGAGATCCCCCTGCTCGCACAGGCCTACCGCCAGGCCGCGTCCTGCAGCATCGTTGGCAATGCCGGTGCCATTGATACCGCCGCCGATCACGAAGAGGTCGAGCACCTCGTTCGACTTGTCGCTCATGGAGTCTCCCGTCCAGCGCTGACCCGGACGTCGATGATGTTTGATATCGAAAATAGACGAAAACAAAGCGAACATCAAGGCGCGTCATGGCGCCCCTGGCTTGCAGGCAGGGCTGAGGGGCAATAGAAAAAGGCTGCCGTGTGCGGTGTCAGGCGATATGCAGCGTCACGTCGTGCTGCTTCAGCAGCCGCAGGATGGCCTCGGGCGGCTCGCGGTCGGTGAACAGGGCGTCAAGCTGTGCCAGGTTGCCCTGGCGGACCACCGGGTTGCGCTGGAACTTGGAGTGGTCGGTGGCCAGGAAGATCTTGCGGGAATTGCGGATGATGGCCTGGGCGACACGCACTTCCTGATAGTCGAATTCCAGCAGGGACCCATCCTCGTCGATGCCGCTGATGCCGATGATGCCGTAGTCAACCTTGAACTGGTTGATGAAGTCGATGGTCGCCTCGCCGATGATGCCGCCGTCGCGGGAGCGCACCTGGCCGCCGGCGATGATCACGTTGAAGTCCTCCTTGTGCTGGAGGATCGCCGCCACGTTGAGGTTGTTGGTGATCACCTCCAGCCCCTGATGGTCGAGCAGCGCCTCGGCGATCACCTCGTTGCTGGTGCCGATATTGATGAACAGCGACGAGTGGTCGGGGATGTGCCGGGCGAGCAGGGCAGCAATGCGTTGCTTGGCCTCGAGGTTGAGGGTCTTGCGGGTCGAGTAGGCGGTATTGACGGTGCTCGACTCCAGGCCTGCTCCACCATGGACCCGGCGGATGCGCCCTTCGGCGGAGAGGGTGTTGAGGTCGCGGCGAATGGTCTGGGGGGTGACCGTGAAGTGCTCGGTGAGCTGCTCGATGCTGGCATAGCCCTGGCGGCGCACCAGCTCGATGATGGCGTCCTGGCGTTGCTGCTGGTTCATGGAATCTCCTTGGCTTCCCGGATTTTACGTCATCGTCTCGGACGCTGCAGAAATCGGTTCTGTTCTCCAAGAGCTATGACAGATTCCAGCACTGGGGGGCTGATCCGGCTGCAGGCCTGCGAGGAGGCGCTGTAAACCCCTCCATGGGCGCTACCGACGCCATCCCTGGCGTAGGATCTCCTCTTCGGCCTGCCCCCGGCGCCCCTCGCTAAGGCCAACTGCGATAGCCTGGTCGGTCCTCTAGATTCATCCAAAGTCGTAGTGGCTCCGGCGTCCGGGAATTTGAGCGGGGCGGTCGGCTGGAGTAGTCTGGATGATCATAAACGAACATTAGCGTTTAAAACCGAAATCCGCACGCCACTACAACCACAATCAGGATGCTTGCCATGGCTTCATATCTACTGGCCATCGACCAGGGCACCACCAGCTCCCGCGCCATCCTCTTCGACCGCCAGGGGCGCAGCGTCGCCTCGGCGCAGCGCGAATTCCCCCAGCATTTTCCCCATGACGGCTGGATCGAGCATGACCCGAAGGACATCTGGGAGACCGTGCTCACCACCTGCCGTGAAGTGCTCGCCGAGACGGGCGTGTCGCCCGAGGAGATCGCCGGGGTCGGCATCACCAATCAGCGCGAGACCACCCTGTTGTGGGATCGGGTCACCGGCGAGCCGTTGCACAACGCCATCGTCTGGCAGGATCGTCGCACCGACGAGGCCTGCTGTCAGCTCCGGGAGGCGGGCCACCTGGAGGACGTTCAGGCGCGGACCGGGCTACTGATCGACCCCTACTTCTCGGCCACCAAGCTCGCCTGGCTGCTCGATGAAGTGCCCGATGCTCGGGCGCGGGCCGAGCGGGGCGAGCTGGCTTTCGGTACCGTGGACACCTTCCTGATCTGGCGACTCACCGACGGTCGGGTACACGCCACCGATGCCACCAACGCCTCGCGCACCGCCCTGTTCAATATTCATGAGCAGCGCTGGGACAAAGAACTGCTGGCCCTGTTCGACATTCCGGCCAGTCTGCTGCCCGAGGTCAAGGATTCCAGCGATGACTTCGGCGTGGTCGATGGCCGCTGGCTGGGGGGCGAACTGCCCATCGCCGGGGTGGCGGGTGACCAGCAGGCCGCATTGGTTGGCCAGGCCTGCTTCTCGCCCGGCATGGGCAAGAGTACCTATGGCACCGGCTGCTTCATGATCGTCAACACCGGAGAGACCGCCGAGACCTCTCGCAATCGCCTGCTGACCACGGTGGCCTATCGGCTGAACGGCAAGCCGACCTACGCCATGGAGGGCAGCATCTTCGTCGCCGGGGCCACGGTGCAGTGGCTGCGCGATGGCCTTCAGCTGTTTGCCGATGCCGCCGAGACCGAAGCCCTGGCGTGCCAGACGCGCAGCGGTCATAGCGTCTATCTGGTACCGGCCTTTACCGGCCTCGGGGCGCCGCACTGGGACCCGAAGGCGCGCGGTGCCATCTTCGGCCTGACCCGCGACACCGGCATTGCTGAGATCGTTGCCGCCGGCCTCCAGGCGGTCTGCTACCAGACGCGCGACCTGCAGGTCTGCATGGACGATGACATGTCGGCATCGCCGGGCATCTTGCGGGTCGACGGTGGCATGGTGGCGAATAACTGGGTGATGCAGTTCCTCGCCGATATGCTGGGCGTCCAGGTGGATCGCCCCACGGTGCTGGAGACGACGGCTCTGGGGGCCGCCTACCTGGCAGGTCTCCGCCTCGGCTGGTATCGCGACCTCGACGAGATCGCCGAACTGTGGCGCTGCGAGCGGCGTTTCACGCCACAGATGGAAGAGTCGGAACGCGAGCGTCTCTACGCCGGCTGGAAGGAAGCCGTCGAGCGGGTCCGCACCCAGTAGCGTGAAGCTGGGTCAAGGTGCTGATTCGCCGCCATTGAGTGGCGATGCCGGGCTTGCATTTCGGGGGCGGATGGGTAGAATACGCATCCGTTGCCACGGCGAAGTCATGCCGCAGCGGTGATGCAGGACCATAGCTCAGTTGGTTAGAGCGCCACGTTGACATCGTGGAGGTCGGCGGTTCAAATCCGCCTGGTCCTACCACAACTCGCCCGGTGACGACAGCTTCAGGACCATAGCTCAGTTGGTTAGAGCGCCACGTTGACATCGTGGAGGTCGGCGGTTCAAATCCGCCTGGTCCTACCAGATACCGAAACGCCCCGCAGCCCTCGGCTGCGGGGCGTTTCTCTATTGGGGCAGGGCGGTTTTCTCGATGAACACTGCCACCAACCGCTCGATGCCCGCCTGGTCGGCGTCGCTGAAGCGGTCCTGCCTTGGGCTGTCCAGGTCCAATACCCCCCACAGCCGGTCATTGACCACGATGGGCACCACCAGTTCGGCCCGGGAGTCCGCATCGCAGGCGATATGGTCGGCCACGGCATGCACATCCGCCACGCGCTGGGTCTCGCGCGTGCGGGCAGCGGCACCACAGACGCCCTTCGTGAAGGGGATCGGATGGCAGGCTGGCTTGCCCTGGAAGGGGCCCAGCGAGAGCATCTCCGGCTGACGCTGCAGGTAGAAGCCGACCCAGTTGAGGTCGGGGAGCTCCTGCATCAGGAAGGCGCAGGTCTGGGCACTGTTGGTCAGCCAGTCGGGCGTATCGAGCAGGGCCTCGAGCTGGCGGGCCAGCAAGGGGTAGTCCGGTGTCATGGTGGCTCCTTTAACGAAAGGGGCCGGCACAGTGGCCGGCCCTTTAGCTATCTCGAATCGTGGTTTCGCTCGGGGCTGACCCGTGGTCAAGCCTTCGAGGAGGCGCTGTGAACCCGTCCCTGGGCGCTACCGACGCCATCCCTGGCGTAGGACCTCCTCTACGGCTTGCCCCCGGCGCGCCTCGCGGCAGGCAATCGAGTTGCCTTACTTCCAGCCGGGAACAGCCTGTGGTCCGAACAGTTCGTCTGCCTTGGCCTCGACCTCCTCGGTCTGGTAGGCCTTGACCAGCTGCTGGATGGCCTTGCGCTCCTCGTCACCACCGCGCACCACGATCAGGTTGACGTAGGGAGACTCCGCGCCCTCCTTGATCAGGGCGTCGTCCAGGCTCAGCCCGGCCGGCTGGGCGAAGGTGTTGTTGATGAAGGCCATGTCCACGTCGGGCAGCACGCGGGGCAGCTGGGCGGCCTCGATCTCGCGGAATTCGAAGTCACGCGGGTTCTCGGCGATGTCCAGCGGGGTCGCTTCCAGGAATTCCGGATCGTTGAGCTCGATCAGCCCCTCGTTGTGCATCAGGATCAGTGACCGACCCTCGTTGGAGGGGTCGTTGGGCAGGGCGATGGTGGCCCCGTCCGGAAGTTCCTCGATGCTGTCGTACTTCTCGGAGTAGGCGCCGATCGGGTACACGAAGGTATAGCCGGCGATGGCGAAGTCGTAGCCGCGGTCCTCGACCATGGAGCGCATGTAGGGCTCATGCTGGTAGGCGTTGGCGTCGAGGCTGCCGTCAGCCAGGGCGGCATTGGGTGTCACATAGTCAGTGAACTCGATGATCTCGACCTCGAGGCCGTACTCGCGTTGGGCAATCTCGGCGGCCACCTGCATGACGTCGGTCTCGGGCCCCGCCACGGTGCCGACCTTGATGGAATGCTCGTCGGCCAGGGCGGTGCCGGCGCCGAGGGTCAGGGCGGAGGCCGCCAGGGTGCCGATCAGGCTCTTGCGCATGTTGTGGTTCTCCTCGTTAAAGGTGTCGCAGACTCGGTCACGATGATAGTGGAATAACCAGAGAAACTGTAATGCATTTTGGTTATCAATCCGAAAGAATCACTTGTGGTCGCTCTTTCGCACCAGATAATCGCCCAGGCTCTGGAAGCCCTGGACCATCACCACCAGGATGACCACGGTGATCAGCATGATGGTGGGATTGAAGCGGTTGTAGCCATAGCGGATGCCCAGGTCGCCCAGGCCGCCGCCGCCCACGGCACCGGCCATGGCCGAGTAGCTGACCAGGGTGACCGCGGTCACCGTGAGTGCGGTGAAGATGCCGCCGCGCGCCTCGGGGACCAGCACCTTGGTGATGATCTGCCAAGGCGTGGCGCCCATGGACTGGGCGGCCTCGACCAGTCCTGGGGGAATCTCGTTGAGGGCGCCCTCCACCAGGCGCGCCACGAAGGGGATGGCGGCAATGGTCAGGGGCACGGCGGCGGCATTGGTGCCGATCGACGAGCCGACCAGCATCCGCGTGAAGGGGATGATCGCCACCATCAGGATGATGAAGGGGATCGAGCGACCGATATTGGTAATCGCCCCCAGCACCCGGTTGAGCGTCGGCTCGGCCAGTATCTGTCGCGGCCGGGTGACGTAGAGCAGCACGCCCAGCGGGATGCCCACCAGGGCCGAGATCACACCCGACACGCCCACCATGTAGAGCGTATCCAGGGTGGCCTTGAGAATCAGGTCAATCATCGCGCTGGACATGGCCGAGCACCTCCACCTGCAGGTCGTGGGATTCGAGATAGTCGAGGGCTTCGCGGGTCTTCTCCGCCGGGCCCATCAGTTCGGCGATCATCAGCCCCAGGGTGCGCTCCTGGATCGACTCCACCTTGGCCTGGAGGATGCTGACGTCCACGCCGCACTCCCGGGCCAGTCGCGAGATCAGCGGGGTCGAGACGGCGTCGCCCGAGAAGGCCAGGCGAACCACCGGATGGCTGTGTGGCCCGGGGGTCTCCTCGAGGCGCTCGATCAGGGCGCGCGGCGGGTCGAGCTCCAGGAAATCGTTGAGGAAGTCGCGTCCCAGGCGGGTGCGCGGTGCGGTGAAGAAGTCACCCACGTCGGCCTCCTCGACCAGCTCGCCGTCGGAGATCAGGCTGACCCGATGGCAGATAGACTTGACCACTTCCATCTCGTGGGTGATCAGCAGGATAGTCAGGCCGAGCTTCTGGTTGATGTCGCGCAGCAGGTCGAGGATCGATCCGGTGGTGTGGGGGTCCAGGGCCGAGGTGGCCTCGTCGCAGAGCAGCACCTTGGGGCGGCTGGCCAGTGCCCGGGCGATGGCCACGCGCTGTTTCTGGCCGCCCGAGAGCTGTGCCGGGTACTGCTTCGCCTTGTCGGCCAGGCCCACCAGTTCCAGCAGGGGCGTGACCCGCTCACGGATCTCGCCGCGCTTCATGCCCATCAGCTCCAGCGGCAGGGCCACGTTGGCGAAGACCGTGCGTGAAGTCAGCAGGTTGAAGTGCTGGAAGATCATGCCGATGCGGTGGCGAGCCTGGTTGAGCGCCGCGCCGGAGAGGGCCGTCAGCTCCTGGCCGTCCACGGTGACGGTGCCGGTCGTGGGGCGCTCGAGCAGGTTCACGCAGCGGATGAGAGTGGACTTGCCGGCACCGGAGAGGCCGATCACGCCATGGATCTGGCCTTGGGGGACGTGGAGGTCGGCATGCTTGAGTGCCGTCACGGCCGAGGCGCTGCTGCGCCGCCCCCTGGGGTAGTAAGTCTTGGAAACGTCGTGGAGTCGAATCATCACAGCCGCCGGTGGGGCGCCGGTCGAGCATCGGGCGGGCGGGGCAGTGGGCAGGCACGAAAAAAAGGCCACCCTGGCGGGTGGCCATCAACGCTGGACACACCCTTTTAGCTGCACTTCACGCCGTGGGCTGCCTCGGGGACGGTCCGCGACGTCGGCGCCCGCAATCCGGGTACAAATCGGCGCCTTTAAAATGTAGCTGCCTATCCTAGGTTTCGAACGACCGTATGTCAATGAGAATGGGAGATGATGTCGTTAAGAACGCTTTGCTCTGGTGGGATTTCCTGCCTTACGGCATAATGCTGGAACATATTCGTGGTGGCGTGGCTGTCGTTGGAGGCTGGCACTTGCTCTTCGCATCTCACTCCTTTCTCCTTGCCCCTTGCCCCTTGCTGCCATGGACGTCGTCCCCGGGGTTTCCTAGACTGGCGATCTTTCTCCGGCCCGGTCGCGGTCGGCCAGCACGAGGAGCGTTCATGTTCACAGGCATCGTACAGGGCACCGCCGAGGTGGTGGCCATCCATGAGGCGGAGGCCTTTCGTACCCATGTGCTGGCGCTGCCGGCAGAGCTGCGCGAGGGCCTGGTGCTGGGCGCTTCGGTGGCCCACAACGGGGTCTGTCTCACGGTCACCGCCATCGATGGCGAGCGGGTCAGTTTCGACCTGATGCGCGAGACCCTGCGGGTGACCAATCTTGGTGCGATCACGGTGGGCGACCGCGTCAATATCGAGCGGGCGGCGCGCTTCGGCGACGAGATCGGCGGCCATGCCATGTCCGGCCACGTGATGGCCCTGGCCGAGCTGGTCGAGCTCGACGAGGCCCCCAACAATCGCCGCCTCTGGTTCGAGGTGCCCCATGCGCTGGGCCGCTTCCTGTTCGACAAGGGCTACATCGGGGTGGACGGTATCAGCCTGACCATCGGGCAGGTGCAATCGGCCACCACTGACCACGGCCCGCGGTTCTGCGTCGACCTGATTCCCGAGACCCTGGCTCGTACCATTCTGGTGGATCGGGTTCCGGGTGACGCCATCAATATCGAGATCGATCCCCAGACCCAAGCCATCGTCGAGACGGTGGAGCGGGTACTGGAAGCGCGAGGCGTGTGATACGAACGATAGAACCTGACCGTTCCGTCAAGTCTTCGTTGGTGGGTCGGGTGGCGAATGGCCCGCAAGTTGCTTAACTAGGTGGGACCGTGCTGCCTGTGGTCACCCGGGCGCCTCGCCACACGCCGAGGCTTTGGGTACCATAGGCGGCTTTTCTCGCGGGCTTTCTCGCACCCCAGGACCATCGCAACGTCCACGCGCGCAGGAACGATAACCATGCTGAAACGCCTGATCGACAACCAGTTCAAGCTGGTCGAGCACAAGACCGATGTGAAGACCGAGGTCATCGCCGGGATCACCACCTTCCTGACCATGGCCTATATCATCTTCGTCAACCCGAGCATCCTCTCCGAGGCCGGCATGGACTACGGCGCGGTCTTCGTCGCCACCTGCCTGGCCGCCGCGGTGGGCTGCCTGATCATGGGTCTGTGGGCCAACTACCCGATCGCCCAGGCGCCCGGCATGGGCCTCAACGCCTTCTTCACCTACGGCGTGGTACTGGGCATGGGGTACACCTGGGAGGCAGCGCTGGGCGCGGTCTTCTTCTCCGGCTTCATCTTCTTCCTGCTCAGCATCTTCAAGGTCCGCGAGTGGATCATCAACTCGATCCCGCTCTCCCTGCGCTTAGGGATAGCCGCCGGTATCGGGCTCTTCCTGGCGATGATCGCGCTGAAGAATGCCGGCATCGTGGTGGCCAATGAGGCCACCTACGTGGCCCTGGGGGATCTCTCCGAGCCCGCTGCCCTTTATGCGCTTCTGGGCTTCTTCGTGATCACCGCACTGGCCTACCTCAAGGTCACCGGGGCGGTGATGATCGGCATCCTCGGCGTCACCGTGCTGGCGATGGTCCTTGGCCACAACGAGTTCGGTGGCTTCATGTCCATGCCGCCCGCCATCGCGCCGACCTTCATGGCGCTGGACCTGGCCGGCGCCCTGGACGTGGCGATGCTCAGCGTGATCTTCGCCTTCCTGTTCGTTGACCTCTTCGACACTTCCGGCACCCTGGTCGGCGTGGCCCACAAGGGTGGCCTGCTGGACAAGGACGGCAAGCTGCCGCGCATCGGTCGCGCGATGATGGCCGACAGTGGCGCGTCCATGGCTGGCGCGGTGCTGGGCACCTCCACCACCACCAGCTATATCGAGTCCACTGCCGGCATCGCCTCCGGCGGGCGCACGGGCCTGACTGCCGTGGTGGTGGCGGTGCTGTTCCTGATCAGCCTGTTCTTTGCCCCGCTGGCGGGCTCCATCCCGGCCTACGCGACCGCCGGGGCCCTGCTCTATGTGGCGGTGCTGATGGCCGGCAGCCTGGCCCATGCCAACTGGGATGACCCGACAGACGCCGCGCCGGTGCTGATCGCTGCACTTGCCATGCCGCTGACCTTCTCGATCGCCGAGGGCATCGCGCTGGGTTTCATCAGCTACGCTGCGATCAAGACGCTCTCCGGGCGCTTCAAGGACCTGAACCCCGCGGTGATCGTGCTGGCCCTGCTGTTTGCCGGCAAGTTCCTGTTCCTCGACTGAACCTACTGACTGCACTCACTCACCGAGACTCGTATTGATGAGCATCTACGGCGACTACATCAAGTCCGTGATCCGCACGGTCCCCGACTGGCCGCAGCCGGGCGTCAACTTCCGCGACATTACCCCGCTGCTGCAGAACAGTGCGGCCTTCCGCAAGCTGGTCGACAGCTTTGTGCATCGCTACCAGGAGATGGACCTCGACGCCATCGCCGCCATCGATGCCCGCGGCTTCATCATCGGTGCGCCGCTCGCCTACGAGCTGGGCTGCAGCTTCGTGCCGGTGCGCAAGAAGGGCAAGCTGCCGTTCCGCACCATCAGCGAAACCTATACCCTGGAGTACGGCGAGGCCGAGGTGGAGCTGCACTCCGATGCCTTCCAGCAGGGGGATCGCATCCTGATCGTCGATGACCTGATCGCCACCGGCGGCACCATGCTGGCCGCGGCCAAGCTGATCACCCGCAGCGGCGGGCAGGTCGTCGAGACCGCCACCGTCGTCGACCTGCCGGACCTGGGCGGGTCCCAGCGCATCCGTGAAGCGGGCTACGGGGTCTTCTCGGTCTGTTCCTTCACCGAGGACGAGTGAACCTCATGAGCACCCATCGCTACCACCAGCACTTCACCGTTTCCTGGGATCAGCTGCATCGCGACGTGCGCGAACTCTGCCATCGTCTGATCGAGCGTGACTTCAAGGGCATCATCGCCATCACCCGCGGGGGGCTGATTCCTGCAGCACTGATCGCCCGTGAACTCAATGTGCGCCTGATCGATACCGTCTGCATCAAGAGCTACGATCACATGGATCAGGGCGGCCTGGAGGTGATGAAGGGCGTCGATCACGAAGGGGAGGGCTGGCTGCTGGTCGATGACCTGGTCGATACCGGCCGCACCGCCAAGACCGTGCGCGAGATGCTGCCGAAGGCCCACTTCGTGACCATCTATGCCAAGCCCGAGGGCAAGCCGCTGGTCGACCAGTACCTCACCGAGGTGGCCCAGGACTGCTGGATCCAGTTCCCCTGGGACATGGGTGTGGCCTACGTCGAGCCGCTGGTCGACCAGGCGAAGCGCTGACCCATGGCCTGTCCACTTCCCGACAGCTGGCAACAGTGGCTGGGCGACGAGTTCGAGGCGCCCTACATGCAGGCGCTGCGCGACTTCCTGGCCGCCGAGAAGGCCGCCAGGAAGGTGATCTATCCGCACTCGGCGGACTGGTTTCGCGCCTTCGATCTGACGCCGCTGGATCGGGTCAAGGTGGTGATTCTCGGACAGGATCCCTATCACGGACCGAACCAGGCCCATGGGCTGTGTTTCTCGGTGCGCCCGGGCGTGCGCGTCCCCCCGTCGCTGGTCAACATCTACAAGGAACTGCAGGCAGACGTGGGCTTCCAGCCGGTGGATCACGGCAACCTCGAGCATTGGGCACGCCAGGGGGTATTGTTGCTCAACACCTCGTTGACGGTGGAGCAGGGCAATGCCGGCTCGCACCGTGGCAAGGGTTGGGAAACCTTCACCGACCGCGCCATCGCCACAGTGAGCGAGCATGCCGAACCCTCGGTATTCCTGCTGTGGGGCAGCCCCGCACGCAAGAAGAAGGCGCTGGTCGATACGTCGCGCCACCTGGTGCTGGAATCGCCGCATCCCTCACCGCTCTCCGCCCACCGCGGCTTTTTCGGCAACCACCACTTTTCCCGGGCCAACGCCTTTCTGGCCGAGCACGGGCGTGAGCCCATCGACTGGCAGCTACCCACAACGCCTTAGAGCGGTCCTCACTGACCCGAACGAGGGGCGCCAGGGGCAGGCCGGAGAGGAGGTCCTACGCCAGGGGTGAGGAGGATTCCTCCGAACGGGCTGGCCATGGATGGCCAGCACCGGTCCTGCAAGCGGAGCAGGACGCGTGAGCGAAGCAGGGCGTCGGTAGCGTACAGGGAAGTATTCACAGCGCCTCCTCGTAGGCCTGCCGCTGGATCAGCTCCGAGCGGTACTGTAGTGATTTATTGCGGGGTGGCGAGGCGCTCGCTCAGCCTTAACCTCAACGCGGGATGCGGGTAGAATGGCCGTCAATTTGTCGTTGCTGTCCATCCGACGATAGTCGCCACATACCCACCGCCGTCGAAGAGGTTCCTCCCATGAGCGTCCACGCCATCCAGCATCCCCTGGTCCAGCACAAGCTTGGTCTGATGCGCGAAGCCGGCATCAGCACCAAGAGCTTCCGTGAACTGGCCGGCGAGCTGGCCAAGCTGCTCACCTACGAGGCAACCAGCGACCTGGAGCTCCAGGAGCAGGAAATCGACGGCTGGAGCGGCAACAAGATTCCGGTGCAGCTGCTCAAGGGCAAGAAGGTCACCATCGTGCCGATCCTGCGCGCGGGATTGGGCATGCTCGACGGCGTCACCGATCTGATCCCCAGCGCCCGGGTGAGCGTGGTGGGGCTCTACCGTGACGAGGAGACGCTGGAGCCTGTGCCTTACTTCGCCAAGTTCGCCAATGACCTTGACGAGCGCATGGCCATTGTCATCGATCCCATGCTGGCCACCGGCGGCACCATGGTCGCGACCCTGGACATGCTGCGAGAGCGCGGCTGCAAGCACATGAAAGTGATCGTGCTGGTGGCGGCTCCCGAGGGTATCAAGCGGGTTCAGGACAGCTATCCGGACATCGAGCTCTACACCGCCGCAGTGGATGACCACCTGGACGAGAACGGCTACATCGTTCCCGGCCTGGGCGACGCGGGCGACAAGATCTTCGGCACGCGCTGAACGCCACTACGGCTCCTTCCTGTCGCCATCATCCCCTGCACGGCCCAGCAGGGGATGATGGCGTTTTCGTTTCCATCCTGCCTGTCCTGGGTAGCCTCGCCATGTTGCATGATGTTCGTTTTCGATCACATGGTGACATTTCCCGCTATCTGATGTTCTGCCATCTCCCGATCCCATCCGTTAGACAAAAGTTCAATGAATAGCGAAACCATCGCAATATCAGCAAGTTGATCGCCTGTTGAGGTGATAGTCATGCTGGTTCGTGGTGTTTTCGCTTGACGACATTTGTGTTTGAAAGCGAATCTCGGCTACGTTGTGTTCAGCAGTCTCCGAACCCATCACATAACAACGAACCGTCGAGATCTGTATGTCCTTGATCCTAGATAACATCGATCATGTGGTCGGTGGCGCCACTCACATCGCGGGCGTTAACCTGGAGCTACAGCCCGGCTCCTTCAACGTCCTGCTGGGGCGGACCCTGGCCGGCAAGACCACCCTGATGCGCTTGATGGCAGGGCTCGATACCCCGACCCGGGGGCGCATCCTGATGAACGGGGAAGACGTGACCGGACGTTCGGTGCGCAAGCGCAACGTCTCCATGGTCTATCAGCAGTTCATCAACTATCCGGCTCTCTCCGTCTACGACAACATCGCATCGCCCCTCAAGCTGGCCAAGGTCGAGCGCGCCGAAATCGACCGGCGGGTGCGGGCGGTCGCCGAGATGTTGCATATCGAGCACCTGCTCGATCGCCTGCCCCTCGAGCTGTCCGGTGGTCAGCAGCAGCGAACCGCCATGGGGCGTGCGCTGGTGAAGGATGCCGATGTCGTGCTCTTCGACGAGCCGCTGGTCAACCTCGATTACAAGCTCCGCGAGGAATTCCGCGACGAGCTGCGCTCGGTGTTCAGCGAGCGCAACTGCATCGCCGTCTATGCCACCACCGAACCGGCAGAGGCCCTGGCATTGGGAGGCAACACCGCCGTCCTCCACGAGGGGCGCCTGCTGCAGTATGGCCGGACAGAGGACGTCTACCACCGTCCGCAAGATATCCTGACCGCGGAGATGTTCTCCGAGCCTCCGATCAACATCGTGAAGGGGATCATCTCCGGCGCCGAGGTCACCTTCGACAAGACACTGCATTTTCCCATCAACGATGACCTGCGCAGCCTGGCGCCGGGAGAGTATCGCTTCGGCGTGCGCGCCTCGCACATCTCGCTCACGCCTCGGGCCAAGGATGACATCGAGGTGAAGATGACCGTCGACCTGGCGGAGATCAGCGGTTCCGAGACCTTCCTTCACGTTCACAACGACCTCTTCCACATGACGGTACACCTCGAGGGGGTTCACGAGTTCCGTGTCGATGCACCCGTGACGCTCTATTTCCCGACCCACAAGGTCTATGCCTTCGACCGCCAGGGCGCGGTGGTGCATATACCGACTCACCTGGGGGGCATCTGACATGGCGGAGATCACCCTCAAATCGCTGGCCCATACCTACCTGCCCGATCCGCGGTCACCCGAGGACTATGCCATTCGCGAGATGAACCACGTCTGGCACCAGGGCGGGGCCTATGCGTTGCTCGGGCCCTCGGGCTGTGGCAAGTCTACCCTGCTCAACATCATCTCCGGCCTGCTGGAACCCTCCAGCGGTGAGGTGCTCTTCGACGGCGAGGTGGTCAATGCCCTGCCACCCGAGGCACGCAACATCGCCCAGGTTTTCCAGTTCCCCGTCATCTACGACACCATGACGGTCTACGACAACCTGGCCTTTCCGCTGCGCAATGTGAAGACCCCCGAGGCGCGGGTCCATGAGCGCGTCATGGAGGTCGCCGATGTGCTGGAGCTCACCCCCCAGCTCAAGCGCAAGGCCAAGAACCTCACCGCCGACGAGAAGCAGAAGGTCTCCATGGGCAGGGGGCTGGTGCGCGAGGACGTCTCGGCGATCCTCTTCGACGAGCCGCTCACCGTCATCGACCCCCAGCTCAAGTGGAAGCTGCGCCGCAAGCTCAAGGAGATCCACCAGCGCTTCGAGATCACCATGGTCTATGTGACCCACGACCAGCTCGAGGCCTCCACCTTCGCCGACAAGATCGCCGTGATGTACGAGGGCCAGGTGGTGCAGTTCGGCACGCCCAGGGAGCTCTTCGAGAGGCCGAACCATACCTTCGTGGGCTACTTCATCGGCAGCCCGGGCATGAATTTCCTGGATGTGATGACCCGTGACGGGCGCGTGATGGCCGGTAACATCGAGCTGACGGTAGGGCAGGATGTCCACCATGCCGTGGCTCGTGCCCGCTCCACCAACATCAAGCTCGGTATTCGTCCCGAATTCATCGAGGTGCATCCCGAGCCGGTCGAGGGGGGTATGGAGGCTCGGGTGGATCACGCCCAGGACCTTGGGACCTACTCGATCGTCTACCTGACGCTGGGCAGCATGGCGCTCAAGGCGCGCATCGAGGAAGACCAGGAGACGCCGACCGGCAAGGCATGGCTGCGCTTTCCCGACGAGCGACTCGGCCTTTACGTCGACGAATACCGCGTGGAGATCGACCATGAATAAAGTCTACAACAATCGAGCATGGTGGCTGATCCTGCCCATGCTGCTGCTGGTGGCCTTTTCGGCCGTCATCCCGCTGATGACCGTGGTGAACTACTCGGTCCAGGATGTCTTCGATGCCAATACCCGTTTCTTCACCGGCACCGAGTGGTTCCGGGAGATGCTCAACGACCCGGGGCTGCAGGCCGCCCTGGCGCGCCAGTTCGCCTTCTCGCTGACCGTGCTGGCCATCGAGGTGCCGTTGGGGATCGGCATTGCCCTGATCATGCCCAAGAAGGGCTGGCAGGCCTCTGCCGTGCTGATACTCGTCACCATGCCGCTGCTGATCCCCTGGAACGTGGTGGGCAGCATCTGGCAGATCTTCACCCGGGGCGATATCGGCCTGATGGGCTGGAGCCTGCGTGAGCTCGGCTATGGCTACAACATCACCGCGAGCCCGGTGGATGCCTGGGCGACCATCATCCTGATGGATGTCTGGCACTGGACGCCGCTGATCGCGCTGCTCTGCTTCAGCGGCCTGCGCTCGATCCCCGATGCCTACTATCAGGCGGCGCGCATCGATCGCGCCTCGAAGTGGGCCGTGTTCCGCTACATCCAGCTGCCCAAGCTCACCAACGTGCTGGTGATCGGGGTGCTGCTGCGCTTCATGCACTCCTTCATGATCTACGCCGAGCCCTTCGTGCTTACCGGTGGGGGCCCCGGCAGCTCCACCACCTTTCTCAGCCAGTCGCTGACGACCATGGCCATCGGCCAGCAGGACCTGGGGCCTTCGGCGGCATTCTCGCTGATCTACTTCCTAATCATCCTGCTGGTCACCTGGGTGTTCTACACCGCGATCATGAACATGCAGAAAGACGACAACAACAAGGAGGCATGAAATGAGTGATTCATTGCCCACGACCCCCGACGCCGTGCGCCAACGTGCCGCTGCCGCCGATAACCGGCGTCGCCGCAAGGCTCGTCCGGCCTCTCGCCAGTGGCGCCGCCGGGGGCTCATGACCGCCTATATCGTGTTCGTATTGTTGCCGATCTACTGGCTGCTCAACATGTCCTTCCAGTCCAACACCGAGATCCTCGGCGGACTGACCCTGTGGCCCGAGAGCTTCACCCTCGAGCACTATGCCAAGATCCTCACCGAGTCCAGCTGGTACATGGGCTACGTGAACTCGATCGCCTATGTGCTGATGAACATGCTGATCAGTATCGCGGTGGCGCTGCCGGCGGCCTATGCCTTCAGCCGCTACAAGTTCATCGGCGACAAGCACCTGTTCTTCTGGCTGTTGACCAACCTGATGGCGCCGCCGGCCGTCTTCCTGCTGCCCTATTTCCAGCTCTACTACACCGTTGGGTTGTTCGACACCCATATCGCGGTCGCGCTGGCCCACTGCCTGTTCAATATCCCGCTGGCCGTGTGGATCCTCGAGGGCTTCATGAGCGGGGTCCCCAAGGAGATCGACGAGACGGCCTTCATCGATGGCTACAGCTTCCCGAAGTTCTTCGTGAAGATCTTTATCCCCATGATCAGCTCGGGCATCGGCGTGACTCTGTTCTTCCTGTTCATGTTCTCCTGGGTCGAGCTGCTGCTGGCCAGCACCCTGACCTCCACCGGCGCCCAGCCCATCGCCTCGGTGATGACCCAGACCAAGGGCGCCTCGGGGATCGACTGGGGGGCGCTGGCCGCCGCCGGTACCCTGACGATCCTGCCGGGCATCGTGGTGGTCTATTTCGTTCGCAACCACATCGCCAAGGGCTTTGCCCTGGGCCGCACCTGAGGAGGACGCGACATGGAATGGATGGTCTGGACCACCCCCACTACGGTCTTCTTCGCGGTCATCGCCGCCATGCTGGCCGGCATGACGGCCTGGGAGGTCATCTCGCCGACGGTCGAGCGCAAGGGCTTCCTGCCGATCTCGACGACCCGCGGTGACCGGCTCTTCATCGGGCTGCTATCCGCTGCCTATATCCACCTGGTGGTGGTGGGCTTCACCCCGCTCAGCATCTGGCTGGCTCTGGGGGCATCGGGTCTCTGGCTACTGATCCTGATGCGCTGGGGCTGACAGAAACGCATGGAGCCGAATGTCCAGGGACGGACCACGACAACCAAAGAGGTCAACATGAAAGCGACAACAATGCGACTCTCTCTACTGGCGGCCGGTGTCATGCTGGCAAGTGGTGCACTGCACGCCGACGAGCACGACGCGCGCGCCATCGCCGAACGCCTGGTCGATGAACACTTCCAGAACTCGACGCTGTCCCGCGAGGAGCAGATAGAGGAACTGATGTGGTTCGCCAAGGCGGCCGAGCCCTTCCGCGACATGGAGATCAACACCGTCGCCGAAGGCCTGACCACGCACATCTATGAGCGGGATGTGCTGGCCGAGGCGTTCAGCGAGCTGACCGGCATCGAGGTGACCCACAACATCATCGGCGAGGGTGATGTGGTCAACAACATGCAGACCCAGATGCAGTCGGGTCGTAACATCTACGATGGCTACGTCAATGACTCCGACGCCATCGGGACCCATATCCGCTACGGCACCACCATCAACATCTCCAACGCCATGAAGAACGAGTGGGCCGACTATACCCTGCCGACCCTGGATCTCGATGACTTCATCGGCCTGCAGTATGGCACCGGTCCGGATGGCAGCATCTACCAGTTGCCCACCCAGCAGTTCGCCAACCTCTACTGGTTCCGCTACGACTGGTTCCAGCGCGAGGACCTCCAGGAGCAGTTCCGCGACATCTACGGCTATGACCTGGGGGTGCCGACCAACTGGACCGCCTACGAGGATATCGCCGAGTTCTTCAGCGAGCACGTCGGCGAGATCGACGGCACCAAGGTCTATGGCCATATGGACTATGGCCGTCGCGACCCGTCGCTGGGCTGGCGCTTCCATGACTCCTGGCTCTCCATGGCGGGCATGGGCAGCCCCGGTGTGCCGTTCGGCAATCCGGTGGACGACTGGGGTATCCGCGTCAACGAGGAGAGCCAGCCTGTCGGCGCCAGCGTCTCCCGCGGAGGTGCCACCAACTCGCCGGCCTCGGTGTTCGCCGTGACCAAGATGGTAGATTGGCTCGAGAAGTACGCGCCGCCCGAGGCCAGTGGCATGACCTTCGGTGAGGCCGGGCCGGTACCCGCCCAGGGCAATGTCGCCCAGCAGATGTTCTGGTACACCGCCTTCACCGCCGACATGACCGACCCCGACCTCCCGGTCACCGATGAAGAGGGCAATCCCAAGTGGCGCATGGCGCCATCGCCCACCGGTCCGTACTGGGAAGAGGGCATGAAGGTCGGCTATCAGGACGTGGGGTCCTGGACCTTCTTCGACTCCACCCCGGAAGACCGTCGTACCGCCGCCTGGCTGTTTGCCCAGTTCACCGTCTCCAAGACGGTCTCCCTGGAGAAGCTCATGGAGGGCCTCACGCCGATCCGCGAGTCGGACGTGTTCTCCGACCAGATGAGCGAGATGGCACCCAAGCTCGGCGGCCTGGTGGAGTTCTACCGCAGCCCCAACGAGTCCAACTGGACGCCGTCCTCCACCAACGTGCCGGACTACCCGCGCATGGCACCGCTGTGGTGGCAGAACCTGGCGCCGGCGGTCAATGGCGAGATCACGCCCCAGGAGGCGCTCGACAACCTGGCCGGGGATCTCGACAGCATCATGGCGCGCCTGGCACGGGCCGGCGTCTTCGAGGTCTACGCGCCCAACCTCAACGAGGAGCGCGATCCCCAGGAGTGGCTCGACGAGCCGGGTTCGCCCAAGGCGAAGCTGGATGACGAGATGCCGCAGGGCACCACCGTTCCCTACGACGAGATGATGGAGACGTGGATGGCCGCCGGTTCCCGCGAATGATGGGCGGGCGGGTCGCCTGATCCGCCCAACCTTGCCCCGGATGCTCCCGGGGCGGTTCCAGATCGTGTGACCGGTTGCCTGAACGGGACCCAGGGCCCCGCTCGGTGCAGTCCGAGTGGGGCCCGTTGCTTTGAAAAAGGGCCAGACATGCAACTCAGAGAGAACAACATCCGCAAGCTCCCCGATCAGATCTTCGATGCGCTGGTCATCGGCGGCGGCATCAACGGCGCCTCGGCGGCGGCGGCGCTGAGCGGCAAGGGGGCCAGGGTCGCCCTGATCGACCGGGGCGATTTCGCCGGCAGCACCAGCATGCACTCTTCCAACCTGGTGTGGGGTGGCATCAAGTACATGGAGAGCGGCGACTTCAAGTTGGTGCGCAAGCTGTGCAAGAGCCGCAACCACCTGATCAGAAGCTACCCCTCCACCGTCCAGGAGATTCGCTTTCTGACCACCATCAACAAGGGCTTTCGCCACCACCCTCTCTACCCCTGGGCCGGTACCTGGCTCTATTGGCTGATGGGCAGCGCCTTCACCCGGAGGCCGAATTTTCTGCGTCCGTCGGGGATCAAGGCGCGGGAGCCGATCATCAATACGCGCAATGCCCAGGGAGGCTTCGAGTATTCCGATGCCTACCTGCACGACAACGATGCGCGTTTCGTCTTCAATTTCGTGCGCGGCGCGCTGGATTTCGGCACCGTGGCGGCCAACTACGTCGAGTCGCTGGGGGCCCGCCGAGAAGGGGACCTCTGGGTCACCTCGGTCCGGGACCGTACCGATGATAGGACCTTCGAGATTCGCTCGAAGGTGTTGATCAACGCGGCCGGGCCCTGGGTCGACCAACACAACAACCTCTCGGGGCAGCAGACCGATCACCATCATGTCTTCTCCAAGGGCATCCATCTGATCGTGCCGCGGCTGACCGACAGCAAGCGCGTACTGGCTTTCTTCGCCGACGACGGTCGACTCTTCTTCGTCATCCCCATGGGGCCGCGCACCTGTATCGGCACCACCGATACCCGGGTCGAGAAGCCCGAGGTCGGCGCGACGGAGGAGGATATCCGCTTCGTGCTCGACAACATCAACACGCGACTCGAACTCCAGACACCGCTGGGCAAGGAGGACATCATCGCCACGCGTTGCGGCGTGCGCCCTCTGGCGGTCAAGCCCAGCGGTGGCGGCGACCGGGATTTCCTCAACCTGTCGCGCAAACATGCCATCGACATCGACGACGAGCGGCGCCATCTGAGCATCTTCGGCGGCAAGCTGACCGATTGTCTCAATGTCGGTGAGGAGGTGGTTGAGGAGGTTCGCCGGCTCGGCGTCGAGATCCCGTACCCGGATGTTCGCTGGTACGGTGAGCCCGATCCCTCGGTCCGCGAGGCGTTCATGCACCAGGCGCGACTCATGGACCTGGATGCGATGACCAGCGCCGAGGCCTCCGAGCCGCTCAGCACACGGCTCTGGCGCCGCTATGGCGCCCAGGCTTTGGAGATGCTCGAGGACATCCGCCAGGACCCGCGCCAGGGCGAGGTGCTGATCGAGGGTACCGAATACCTGCGCTGCGAGCTGAAACTGGCCAGGCGTCGCGAGATGGTGACCAAGCTCGAGGATTTCCTGAGGCGTCGCGCCAAGGTCTCGCTGGTGGTGCCTGAGCAGAGCATCCGCAACTCGCCGGGACTGCGCGAAGCCTGCGATATCCTTTTCGACGACCAGGCCGAGGCACGCCTGAAGGAGTATCTGGAGACGGCGACACCCGAGTTTTGACAGGACTATCACAGTTACGAAAAGCGAGAGGGCGCTGGGGGCAAGCCGAAGAGGAGGTCCTACGCCATGGATGGCGTCGGTAGCGTACAGGGAAGTATTCACAGCGCCTCCTCGCAGGCTTGCCGACAGGTCAGCCCTGAGCGATGGCAGCTACTGCGATAGCTCAGCCGAGCGTTGAGCGACGAGAAGCTATTGGGTAAGTCAGGCTGGTAGAATGCCGCGCGACCCGTTCCCCTCGATTTTCCCGGAGCCCTTGATCATGACCGACAACACGGCGGCGGCCGCCATGCCCACCGACTCCCCGTTGCGCACTTTGCTGACCGGGGCGCAGATGCTGTTCGTGGCCTTCGGCGCCCTGGTGCTGGTGCCCCTGCTCACCGGCCTGGACCCCAATGTGGCGCTGTTCACCGCGGGCATCGGCACCCTGATCTTCCATGGCGTGACCCGGGTCAGCGTGCCGGTCTTCCTGGCCTCGTCGTTTGCCTTTATCGCGCCTATCCAGGGCTCCGTGGCGAACTACGGCATTCCCGCCACCCTGGGAGGACTGATGGCCGCCGGCCTGGTCTATGTAGTGATCTCCCAGTTCGTGCGCCTCAAGGGCACCGCCTGGCTGCATCGGCTGTTGCCCCCGGTGGTGGTGGGGCCGGTGATCATGGTGATCGGCCTGGCACTGGCCCCGGTGGCGGTGGACATGGCCACCGGCGAGACCAGTGAGAACATCGGCTACGGCGCGGCGATCTTCCTCTCCATGACCAGCCTGCTGGTCACCCTGGTGCTGGCGGTGTTCGGTCGCGGCCTGATCCGCCTGATCCCGATCATGGGCGGTATCGTCACGGGCTATGTGCTTTCGCTGGTGATGGGGGTCGTGGACTTCACGCCGGTGCAGGAGTCGGCCTGGCTGTCGCTGCCATCGTTCACCGCGCCGAGCTTCCACTGGGCGGCGATCCTGTTCATGATTCCGGTCGCGATCGCCCCGGCGGTAGAGCATATCGGCGACATGGTCGCCATCGGCTCGGTGACTCGCAAGAACTACCTGGAGAAGCCCGGCTTGCATCGCACCCTGCTGGGCGATGGCCTGGCCACCACCGCGGCGGCGATCTTCGGCGGACCGCCCAACACCACCTACTCCGAGGTCACCGGGGCCGTGACCCTGACCCGTGCCTTCAACCCCAGGATCATGGTGGTCGCCGCCTGCATCGCCATCGTCCTGGCCTTCGTCGGCAAGCTCGGCGCGCTGCTGCAGACCATCCCCGGTCCGGTAATGGGCGGCATCATGACCCTGCTCTTCGGCTCCATCGCCGTGGTCGGCATGAACACCCTGGTGCGGGCCGGCAAGCCGCTCACCGCGCCGCGCAATCTGGTGGTGGTCTCCCTGGTGCTGGTCTTCGGCATCGGCGGCATGCAGTTCGGCAATGGCCAGTTCACCCTGCAGGGCGTCAGTCTCGCCGCTCTGGTCGGCATCGTCCTCAACTGGGTACTGCCCCGCGCCGAGGAGGAGTGATCCTGCTCAGGCGTGGTGTTGCTCCTGGCCCGCGTCGGAAAAGGTCGGCGGGGTGCTGGCGCTGACGATCACGCACTCCTCGCGGCCGGGGTTGCGGAAGCGGTGGGGCAGGCGGGAATCGAAGTAGTAGGCGTCGCCTGCGCCCAGCACCCCCACCTCGCCGTTCACGGTGATCTCGATCTGCCCCGCGATCACCACGCCGCCTTCCTCGCCATCATGCTCCAGCATCTCTTCGCCGCTGTCGGCCCCGGGCGGGTAGCGCTCGTGGATGATCGACATGCGCCGGTCGGGGCGGCGGGCGGCTACCAGCCGCCAGGAAAGCCTGCCATCGCCGATATCGGTCAGTTCGTCCTGCCGATAGAAGGGCTGCGGCTGGCTGGGCTCGTCGCCGGCGAAGAAGGCGCTGATCGACACCGGCAGGGCGTCCAGTATCTTCTTCAGCGAACTCACCGACGGGCTGACGTTGTTCTGCTCGACCAGCGAGATGGTGCTGTTGGTGACACCGGCCCGCTTGGCCAGCTCTCTCTGGGACAGCCCGCGCGAAAGCCTCAGCTGCTTGAGCCGGGCGCCTACATCGAATGCCTCTTCCATGGGTCGGTCCTTACCGCGGTTGTTGCCGCATTCGTGGAATATTTTCAACATAGTGTACCTCCTTGGCGGCACGGGGATAAGCCACGGCTTGACCGGCGTCAGGGCAGGGGGCCAGCGTGGACGGCCGGCATGGCACCCGCCGCCGGGCTGAGGCATCATGACTCACAACATGACCGATTCGTCAGGAGCGCCAATGATCACCCGAGACGACCTCACTGGCCTGATCCTGGCCGGCGGCCAGGGACGCCGGATGGGCGGTCGCGACAAGGGGCTCGAACCCTTCGCGGGACGCCCGCTGGTGGCCCATGTTCATGAGCGCCTGGCGGGGCGGGTCGCCGAGGTGCTGATCAACGCCAATCGCAATGCCGAGGCCTATGCGCCGCTGGCCGACCGCGTGATCCAGGATGCCGAAGGCGGCTTCCAGGGCCCGCTGATGGGCATCTACAGCGGCCTGCGGGCCGCGCGCACCCCCTGGTTGCTGGTGGTGCCCTGCGACAGCCCGGCCTTGCCCCATGACCTGGTGGATCGCCTGGTGGCCGGCATCGGCGAGTGCGATATCGCCGTGGCCTTCGACGGCGAGCGGCTGCATCCGGTGGTGGCGTTGATCCGTACCGCCCTGGCCGAGGACCTGGCGTCCTCCCTGGCCGATGGCGAGCGCAAGATCGACCGCTGGTACGCCCGCCACGCCTGGTGCCGGGTGGACGTCAGCGACTGCCCGGACGCCTTGGCCAACCTCAATACCGATGACGAGAAGCGACGGCTTGAGCGCGCCCTGAGCGAGGGAAACTCAAACCGCGGAGGAAAGAAGGAGTCCCTGAGCCCATGAGCGATGGCGTACCCGAGAGCCTCTCGTTCGACGACGATCTGCCACTGCTCGGCATCGCCGCCTGGAGCGGAACCGGCAAGACCACCCTGCTGGAGCAGCTGTTGCCACGCCTCGGCGAGCGGGGCTTGCGTGTGGCGGTGATCAAGCATGCTCACCATGCCTTCGACGTCGACCAGCCCGGCAAGGACAGCCACCGCCTGCGCCAGGCCGGCGCCTCGCCGATGCTGGTGGCGTCCCGCGCCCGAGTGGCGCTGATGATGGAGACCCCCGGGCGTAAGGAGGCGGATCTGGCCGAACTCATCGACATGGTGCGGCCTCAGCATCCCGACCTGATCCTGGTGGAAGGCTTCAAGGCCTGGCCACTGCCCAAGCTCGAGCTCTATCGCCCCGAGGTGGGCAAGTCGCTGCGCGTGGCCGAGGACCCCTGGGTGTGCGCCGTGGCCAGTGACGCGTCCCTCGCGCTGCCCGAGGGCGTCGCGGCACTGGATCTCAATGATCTCGAGGCACTCACCGACTGGATCGCCGCCTGGCCCGCTCGCTGGCCGAGCTGCCAGCTGCCCCGCGAACGCAGGTGCGAGGAGACCGCGCCATGACGCTCTCCTGCTTCGATCTCGGCGAGCGCATGCTCCCGGTAGAGGAGGCACGCGTGCGTCTGGCCAGTCTCGCCGAGGCACCGCTACCCGCCGAACGGGTGGCGCTGGCCGAACTGCACGGACGTGTGCTTGCAGAAGATGTCGTCTCGCCCATCGATGTGCCCCAGAACACCAATGCCGCCATGGATGGAATAGCCCTGGCCTGGCCTGGGGACGCCGAGTTGCCGGGTGAGTGGCGAGTCGTCGGCGAGGTGCTCGCCGGCAGTCGCCTGGAAGAGGCGCTGGGTGCCGGCGAGTGCGTGCGCATTACCACCGGGGCGCCGCTGCCGCCGGGGGCCGATACCGTGATCATGCTCGAACAGCTCGAGGAGCGAAGTGAGACGGTGGTGGTGCATCAAACAGAGCGAGTGAAGCGCGGCCAGCACGTGCGCCAGGCCGGCGAGGACATTCCCCGGGGCCAGACTGCGTTGCGCGCCGGTAACCGGCTGGGAGCGGCCGAACTGGGCCTGCTGGCCTCGCTGGGTCTGGCCGAGGCGAGCGTGCATCGCCGCCCTCGGGTGGCCATCTTCTCCACCGGCGACGAGGTGACCGCTCCCGGTGAGCCCCTGCCGCCGGCAGGTATCTTCGATGCCAACCGCCATACCCTGGCCGGTCTGCTGGCCGAGCAGGGCGCCGAGTTGATCGACCTGGGCATCCTCCCCGACGACCGGGACGCCATGGTCGCCGCCCTGGGCGATGCCGCCGGGCGGGCCGACATGGTGATCACCAGCGGCGGCGTGTCGGTGGGCCACGCCGACTTCACCCGTGCGGCGCTGGAGGCAGTCGGTCGCCTGGCCTTCTGGCGGATTGCCATCCGTCCCGGGCGCCCCCTGGCCTGCGGCCTCTTGGGGGAGCGAGGCGTACCCTTCCTGGGGCTCCCCGGCAACCCGGTGGCGGTGATGGTGACTTTTCTGCAATTTGTGGCGCCGCTGCTGTCCAAGCTGCAGGGAAGGGCGGTGCGCGAGCCGCTACGGCTGACGGCCATCGCCGACGAGGCCCTGAAGAGCCGTCTCGGGCGAACCGACTTCCTGCGCGGTTGCTACCACGCCGACGCCGAGGGCCGCCTGCACGTGCGCAGCACCGGCGCCCAGGGCTCCGGGATCCTGTCCTCGATGGTGGCGGCCAACTGCCTGATCGAGCTCACCGACGAGCGCGAGGGAGTTGCCCCGGGCGAGACGGTGAGCATCCAACCCCTACATCGACTGCCATGAGACGCTGCCCCCATGCCTCTGTCCAACCCGTCCCTGACCCATCTCAATGCCCGCGGCGAGGCCCACATGGTCGACGTCGCCGACAAGCCGGAGAGCCGCCGCGAGGCCAGCGCCTCGGGCCTCATCCGCATGCAGCCCGAGACCCTGGCGCTGCTCGCCGAGGGCGGCCTGCCCAAGGGCGACGTGCTGGCCACGGCGCGTATCGCCGGCATCCAGGCCGCCAAGCGCACTCACGAGCTGATCCCGCTCTGCCATGCCCTGGCCCTGTCGAAGGTCGCCATCGACTTCGACCTCGACGAGCCAGAGTCCTGCGTGCATGTCACCGCCACCTGTCGCCTCAACGGACGAACCGGGGTGGAGATGGAGGCGTTGACGGCGGTCTCGGTGGCCTGCTTGACCCTCTACGACATGTGCAAGGCGGTGGACAAGGGCATGGAGATCGGCGCCATCCACCTGGACACCAAGACCGGTGGCAAGTCCGGCGACTATCGGCGGGACGAGGCCCGCGGGGAGCGAGCGGTAGCGCCCTCGATCATCGAATCCGCCCCGTCGCCGATCGTCACCGGCGAGGGGGCTTCCGGAGAAGTCTCGGTGGGGCAGCGTTGCGATATCGCCGCGCCCTGCATCCGCGTCAAGTGCCTGGCCGAACTGCGCGAGCGTCTCGGGGTGGGCGATGTCTCGGTTCCGGTCGAGCGTCTGCCGAGTTCCGATGTGGCCGGCCTCAAGACGGCCCTCAAGGCCCTGGATCCCCGCTTCGAGGGTCTCGACCAGGGGCGCGTGCTGTGTGCCGTCAATCAGGTGATGGCCAGCGATGCCACGCCGCTGACCGACAACGACGAGGTCGCCTTCTTTCCCCCGGTGACCGGAGGCTAACGATGATCCGCGTGCAGGAAAGCGTCTTCGATGCCGGCGTAGAACAGCGCGCCCTGCTCGAAGGGCGTAGCGACATTGGGGCGGTGGTGAGCTTCACCGGACTGGTGCGCGACTTCAACGAGCGTCCCGAGGTTCAGGCGCTCACCCTGGAACACTACCCAGGCATGACCGAGGCGGCCCTCGGCGAGATTGTCGAGCAGGCCGAGTCCCGCTGGCCACTCCAGGGCGTAACCGTGATCCACCGGATTGGACGCCTCGCCCCGTCAGACCCTATCGTGTTGGTAGTGGTCGCCAGCGCCCATCGACGCGCCGCCTTCGAGGCCTGCGACTTCATCATGGATTACCTCAAGACCCGCGCGCCTTTCTGGAAGAAGGAGCATACCGCCAGCGGGGACTACTGGGTTTCGGAGCGCGACGGGGACCATCATGATGCCCGTCGCTGGGAGATGTCTTCATGACCGATGAGCTGATCGACGATTTCGGCAGGCGAGTGCGCTATGTGCGCATCTCGGTCACCGATCGCTGCGATTTTCGCTGCGTCTACTGCATGAGCGAGGAGATGACCTTCCTGCCGCGTGCCCAGGTACTGACCCTGGAGGAGTTGGGGATGGTCGCTCGGGCCTTCACCGAGATGGGCGTGGAGAAGGTCCGGCTGACCGGGGGCGAGCCTCTGGTGCGTCGTGATATCGATCGCCTCGTCGCGGATATCGGGGCGCTGCCGGGGCTCAAGGATTTTGCCATGACCACCAACGGCGCGAGCCTGCCCAGGTTCGCCACTCGCCTGCGCGAGGGCGGGCTCAAGCGTCTCAACATCAGCCTCGATTCCCTGGATCCCGACCGTTTCCGTCGTCTCACCCGTACCGGCGACCTGCACAAGGTCATCGACGGCATTCGTGCCGCACGCGACGCCGGCTTCGAGCGGATCAAGCTCAACGCTGTCATCCTCAAGGGGCGCAATGATGACGAGGTGATCGACCTCGTCGATTTCGCGCGTGACGAGGGCCTCGATATCAGCTTCATCGAGGAGATGCCGCTGGGCGACGTGTCGGACCACTCCCGGGCCGAGACCTTCTGTTCCAGCGACGAGGTCCAGGCGCACATCGAGTCCCGCCACACCTTGATTCCCACCACCGAGTCGACCCTCGGCCCGTCGCGCTACTTCATGATGCCCGACAGCGAGTCCCGGGTCGGCTTCATCTCCCCCCACAGCCATAATTTCTGCGATACCTGCAATCGGGTTCGCGTCACCGTGGAGGGGCGCCTGCTGCTGTGCCTCGGCAACGAGCACTCCGTGGACCTGCGTGCCGTGCTGCGCCGCTATCCCGGCGATATCGAGGCGCTCAAGCAGGCCATCGTGCGCGCCATGCCGCTCAAGCCCGAGCGTCATCACTTCACTACCGACGGCGACGTCCAGGTGGTACGCTTCATGAACATGACCGGCGGCTGAGCCGTCACCATCGCTACCCTGAAGCCAGCACCATGGCATAACGGGCGACATCATGATGTCGCCCGTTGCCTTACGGGCGAGGGAAATCCTGGCGGGATTTCGCCAATGTCCCTCGGCTGCCTGGCCCAGTGCATTCTAATTTCTCCCGGCTTTCTTCCATTTTTTAACGCGACTTTTCTTGCCAATGTCATGCAAGTGCATATACTTTTGACGTGTCATTACATAAAGCAACCGTCCAACATTCGGCATGGAGACCGCTAATGTCCAGCGAATCCCTGGAGCGCATCGCCCGCAACAAGAACGTGGCTCGTGCCGCGGCACGCCAGCTGAGCATGGAACAGCTCCACAAGCTGGCCGAGGTCATCGGTGAGGTGATCGAGCAGAAGAAGGACGAGGAAGTTCAGCGCCAGGAAGAGGAAGCCGAGAAGGCCAGGAAGCTCGCCGAGATCCGCGAACAGATCAATGAAGCCGGCCTTTCCCTAGATGACCTGGTGACCGAGCAGCCCAAGCGCAAGCGCGGTCGTCCGCCGAAGAATGCCAGCAAGGCCTGAGGCGCTTTATCCCGGCCTTGCTGTCGTGGCTCCCACAAGCCTATGCAGTTTCTGACCTCTCGTGGGAGCCGTCGTTTCGACGCTTCGACTTGCACGGCATTGGCAGGCCGGATTCAAATAGTCGCCGTGCAAGCATGGCGCCTACAATCCCGTGTAGGCTTTGAGGCCCCTGTGGGAGCGGTTGCACCGCGATGATTGCCTTCTTCATCGCGACAGGAAGGTCTCTCCCACAATCGAAAGTACCCCTTACTTCCCCAACATCTCGGCTTCGACTGCCAGAATCTGCAGGTGCACCTCGGGTACACGGTGCAGGTGATCGGCGAGCCATCCGAGCAGTCTAGGCTGCAGGGCCAGGCGCAATTCCGCCAGGGAATCCACCTGGATCTCCTCGAGGCAGTCATCGAGCCAGTCGGCGAAGGCAGTCTCGTCCATGGGGCTCGCCTGGCTGGCATCGAGCATCAGTCGACCGATGCGGGTCCAGCCGGTGTCAGTGGCAGCCACCGAGATGGCCAGGTAAAGGCTCCCATGGCGTGAGCGGTTTCCGCTGTCGCTACTCCCCAGGCCGGGCAACGCGGATACGGCATCCTGGCTGACGATATGCGGCTTCTGGGGATGGCGCGTCTCCAGAAAAAGCCCTTGGGCATCCAGGCGGATCAAATCCCCGTTCACCGGCGTCACCGGTGCCTGGATGCCTAACGCCTCGGCCAGGGCACGGTGGGCCTCTTGGTGGCGTGGTTCGCCATGTACCGGCAGCAGGTGGCGTGGCTTCACCCAGCCGTAGAAGGTGCGTAATTCGTCCTGCGCCGGGTGGCCCGAGGCGTGCAGTTCGGGGTGATTCTCCTCGTCGAGGATAGCCACGCTAAATTGCTTCAGCCCGCGCTTCAGGCGGTCGATCAGTCGCTCGTTGCCAGGGATGGCCTTGGCCGAGAAGATCACGGTGTCGCCGGCCATCAGCTCGAAGTGTGGATGGCGGCCCCGGGAAAGGCGTGACAGCGCGGCCCGCGGCTCGCCCTGGCTGCCGGTGGCGATCACCAGCACCTCTTCCGGCGGCAGATAGCCCAGATCGGTCACCGGCACCAGCGGTGGCAGGTCGTCCATGTAGCCGAGCCCCCGGGCCACGCCCACCATGCGCTCCATGGAGCGCCCCATCAGGCTGACCCGGCGACCGCAGCGTTCTGCCGCGCGACCGATGGCCAGCACCCGTGCCAGGTTGCTGGCGAAGCAGCTCACCACCACGCGCCCCTCGCAGCCGGCGATGGTGTGGGTCAGCGCCTCGGCGACCTCGCCTTCGCTGCGGGAGTGGCCGGGCATGGGGGCGTTGGTGGAATCTCCCACCACCAGGTCCACGGGCGCGATGGCGCGAAAGGTCGCGGCCGAGATCGGGGGGCCGATCAACGGCTCGGGATCGAGCTTCCAGTCGCCGGTGTGCAGTACTCGATGCTCCCCGGCCGCAATCAGCAGTGCACAGCTCTCGGGAATCGAGTGGGTCAGCGGCAGGTAGCGCAGGGTAAAAGGGCCGGTCTCGAGCGCCTCGCCGGGTTCGATGACCCGGATGGCGTCGGTGGCCAGCCCGCGTTCGCCGAACTTGGCCCTTAGCAGGCCGGCGGCCAGCGGGGTGGCGTGGATCGGGCAGCCCCACCGGGGCCAGAGCCAGGCGGCGGCCCCGATATGATCCTCGTGGCCATGGGTGATGATCAGTGCCCGAGGACGGATCGACAGGGTCTCCAGGGTGGAAAGGTCCGGCACCTGGAGCGGATTGTCGGGCAAGTCCTGGCGGATCATCATGCCGCAGTCCACGGCAATCCAGTCGTCCTCGTGGCCCCTCTCCCCATACCCATAGAGGCTGAGGTTCATGCCGATCTCGCCACAGCCACCCAGCGGCAGGAAATGCAGGGGAGGGCGACGGCGAGGGCGGATCTGGACGCGTGGCTGTGGCATCGAGGAGGGCGAGGGCCTGGGAAAGTGTACGAACACTATACGGGAAGCCCGCCGGGCCCCACAACGCGCCTGTCAGCCGTTCGGCTTAGGTCGGGGAGTCGATCGACACCTGGGTCGCCAGTACCTTGCGCAGGAAGTCCCGGGTGCGGGGATCCTTCGGCGAGCCGAAGAGCTGGCTGGGTGGTCCCTGCTCGACGATGCGTCCGCCCTCCATGAAGATCACCCGGTCCGCCACGTCCCGGGCGAAGCTCATCTCGTGGGTGACCACCAGCATGGTCTGACGCTCTCTCGCGAGTTGCTTCATCAGGCTCAGGACCTCCTCGACCCATTCGGGATCCAGCGAGGAGGTCGGCTCGTCGAAGAGGATCACCTCGGCCTGGGCCGCCATGGCGCGCCCGATGCCGACGCGTTGCTGCTGGCCGCCGGACAGGGCGGCGGGGTAGGCGTCGGCCTTGTCGGCCAGGCCGATGCGCTCCAGGATCTCCCTGGCCCGCGCATGGGCCTTCTCCTTGGGCCAGCGGTTGACGACGATCAGCCCCTCGGCGATGTTCTCCAGCGCCGTCTTGTTGGCGAACAGCGCATAGTTCTGGAACACGAAGGCCGTGCGCCGGCGTGCCGTCAGGATGTCTGCGCGGCTGGCCCGTGTGACGTCGACGTTCAGGTCGCCGATGGTCAGCCGGCCGGCATCCGGGCGCTCGAGGAAGTTCAGGCAGCGCAGCAGCGTCGACTTGCCGGTCCCCGAGGGGCCGATGACGACGATGATCTCGCCCTGCTCGATGGCCAGGTCGATGCCGTCGAGCACGGCGGTTCCGCCGAAGCGCTTGACGAGTCCCTCTACCTTGATCATCGGCGATATGCTTCGTTGAGTCGGATTTCCAGGCGCCGCTGGAACCAGGCCAGCAGCTCGACGATGACCCAGTAGAAGACCGCCACGGTGATGAAGGCCTCGAAGTAGAGGAAACTGCCGGCGGCCTCCTTCTGGGTGGCGCCCATCAGCTCGGTGACTCCCAGGGTGAACGCCAGGGAGGTCGCCTTGATCATGTCGATGAAGTAGTTCATCAGCGTCGGGACCGCGACCCTCGTGGCCTGAGGCAGCACGATGCGCCGCATCAGCTGGCCGTTGGTCATGCCGATGGAGAGCGCAGCCTCCGTCTGGCTCCTGTCGACCCCGACGATGGCGGCGCGGATGGATTCCGCCATGTAGGCCGAGAAATGCAGGGTCAGGCCCATGATGGTGGCGGTAATGCCATTGATCTGGGTCAGGAAGGCCAGCAGCTGGGGCAAGCCGTAATAGAACAGGAACAGTTGCACCAACAGTGGCGTGCCGCGAAAGAAGGAGATGAACAGTAGCGTGGCGGCGTTCAAGCCCGGGATTCGCAGCACGCGGATCACAGCGAGGCCACAGGCCAGCACCAGGGCCAGTGCCATCCCCACGGCGGCCATCTGCAGGGTCAGCGGCAGATAGCGCAGCAGGATGGGCACCAGCCCCAGCATGTAGTCGACATCGAGCAAACGCACGGGAGCGACTCAGCGCCTCAGGGGCGAGTGATGTCGGTGCCGAACCACGCTTCCGAGATCGCTTGCAGCTCGCCCGACTCGCGCAGGGTGGCCAGGGCGGTATCGACCCGGTCACGCAGGGCGCGGTCCTCCTCGGTGTCCCGGAAGGGCAGGGCATTGCGGATCTTGGAGAAGGGCTGGCCGGCCAGCGCCAGGGGCAGCGGCTTCTCCTTGATCACCTGGCTGGCACTCACCCGGTCCATGACGAAGGCGTCGACGCGGCCCAGGGCCGTGTCCTGCTCGATGTTGCTCTCGTAGGTGCGGATGTCGATTTCGTCGGCATAGGGCAACTCGCGCAGCAGTTCCTCGTAGTTGGAGCCGAGGTTGACGGCAACGGTCCTGCCCTTCAGGTCTTCGACGCCCTGGATCTCCTCGTTGCCTTCCCTGATCACGACCTGGGCGCCATCGTAGACGTAGGGCTCGGTGAAGGCGTACTTGGCGGCCCGCTCCTCGGTGATGGTGATCTGGTTGGCGATGGTGTCGATCCGACCGGACTCGAGCATGCCGAACAGTCCCGAGAAGTTCGCCGTGACGAACTCGACCTCGACCTCCATCTCCTCGGCCACGGCCTCCATGACATCCACCTCGAAGCCCTGGAGCTTGTCCTGTTCGACGAAAGTGAAGGGAAAGTAGCCGCCGGACATGCCGACCTTGATGGCGTGGTCGTCGGCCTGGACCAGGCCGCCAGCGGTCATCAGGCCTGCGGCCATGGCGGTAAGGGCTATGCGCTTGAGCATGGGTTGCTCCTGTGTATTCGCTGAAACCAGGGAAGACGTCGCGGTGTACGCGCCGTTGTTGGGAAAAATACACTAGAGAATAAGAAAGCGTTTTTCCAATAGCCTTTGGTTATTAGGCTCGTGGCCAGTAGCGAAATCGTCATTCCCCCTTTGCCGTTCATCCTGACGCGGCTGCCCCGCCGGCCGAAGGTCGGCAACGCCATGGGCCGGGAATGGTAAGCTGAGGATTCTCAGCCTATTGGATGAGGACAGAGGCTGGTGTTCCCAGGCGAAGCACCGCACCATCTGGGGCACCGCGACAAGGCGGCGACTGGGCCGGGTAGTGCCAGGCACCTTGTAGATCACGCGCAGGGAGCACGACGTTCATGCCGTTCAAGACCCGCGATATTGCCCTGGATAGCTGGCTGCTGATGGTATCGGCGGCTTTCGTGCTGATGGGCCTGGCCGGGATGCTGGAGTGGTTCCACTACCCCCCGCAAACGCTGCTGGGCCCGGATGCCTCACTGGCCGCCATGTTGTCCGGTGTTGGCCTTCTCGCCGTGGTCCAGCACTGGCAGCGCACGCGCCTTCTGGCAGGTGGCGGCCTGCTGGTCTTGATGGGATATACCCTGCTGCACAATGCCGCGGTCGGCGGGAGCCAGGAGGGCGCCTCCTGGCTGTCCGGGGAACCGCGGGTTTCCTCACTCCTGGCCGCCTTGCTGGTGGTGGTAGCCGCCTGTCTAGTCTCGGGGCTCGGGCGACAGGGTCTGCGTCGGCTGTGGCAGGTGTGCGGGTGCCTGCTGCTGCTCTTCGGGCTCACCATGCTGGGGATGATGCGCGTCGTCTCGGGGGATGGTCCTGGATGGGAGGGCATGACCGCATCCCCGCTGGTGGTGGCGCTGTTCGCGCTGATGTTCGGCGGCGCCATGGTGGCGGCGACTGCCAGGACGGCCCAGCGACAGCTCAAGCTGGGAAGGGCGGCCGTCATGGCAGGCCTGGCCGGGGTGGTGGCCAGCAGTCTGGCGTGGTACCTGCTCAGCTGGCAGCAGCAGCAACGGATCGACCAGCAGGCGGAGTATCTGCTCGACAACGTTCGCCTCAATGCCGAGCAGGTGATGGGGTCGCACTTGATGCTGATGCAGCGCATGGCCGAGCGGTTGGATGCCTCCGCCATGGGCCTGGAGCCCGCCGTGCTGAACCGTGATGCGGCCAACTACCTGCGTGATACCCCCAGCCTCGAGGTCATCGGCCTGCTGGGCAGCGACCAGGACTGGCGCTGGGGCCGGGCGCGCAGCGAGGAGGCCCGGCGCTGGTGGGCGCAATGGGCGGATTCCGAGCGCGTGCGCGACTGGCTGGACATGCCGTTTCCCCAGCCGCGCATGATGGTGCCCGATGACGGCGCCCCGGGTCTGGCGATCATGGCGATCGCGGTCCCGCGTCGCGACCAGCAGCTGGTGGCCGTGCTGGACATGGCGACCCTCCTGGAGCGTGGGCTGCGCATTCAACTGGGCGGCTTTCAGGTCAACCTCTCCCGTGATGACGAGGCGCTCCTCTCGCTGGCGGCGCCGGGCATGGTCGCGCGAGATGTGACGGATTCCCCCACCTTTGCGGCACGCCACATCGGGCTGCCGGGCGGACCGATGCTCAGTCCCTCCGTGCACCCCGCGTCCGAGGCGAGCTGGCTGCAGGCCGTTATCGTGCCGTCAGCCGTTGGTCTGGGCGGGCTGACGCTGACCTATCTACTGGTCTTCAGCCTGGGGATGGTGCGCCTGGTCCTGGGGCACTCCCGGGAGCTGATGGCGGCGCGGGAGCAGCTCGAGCAGCAGCAATCCATCCAGGCGATGATTGCCGAGGAAGTCCCGCTCGACCAGACGCTCGATGCCATCTGCCTCATGCTCGAGGGGCAACTGCAGGGAGGGCTATGCTCGATCATGCTGGCCGACGACGAAGGCCGCGCGCTGCGCCTGGTGGCGGGCAACAGTCTGCCGTTGCGCTACCGGGAGGCGATCGGCTCGATTCCCATCGGCGCCGGCATGGGCGCCTGTGGCAGCTCGGCTCATGGCCGTGAAGTGGTGGTCTGCGAGGACCTCGCACATGATCCACGCTGGAAGGGATTCAGGACCCTGGCCACGAACGAGGGGCTCAGGGCCTGCTGGTCCTATCCGGTGATCGCCAGTGATGGTCGGTTGCTGGGCACCTTTGCGACCTACTATCGGCGGCCGGCCAGACCGGACGAGTCCGAACTGGAAATGACGCGTCAGGCCGTGGATCTGGTGGCCCTGGCGGTGGAGCGCGAGCAGGACCGGCGTTCGCTGTGGGAGAGCGAGCAGCGCTACCGCTCGTTGTTCGCCTATAACCCGGATGCGGTGTTTTCACTGGATCTGCGGGGACACTTCGCCACGGCCAATGAGCATTGTTCTTCGCTGACCGGCTTCCCCGTCGAGCAGATCATGGGCGCGCACTTTTCCCAGTTCCTGCAGCCCGACGACCTGGCGTATGTTCAACAGAAATTCGAGATCACCGCGGCCGGCGACCCCTGCCGCTATGAACTGCAGATCCCCCATCGGGACGGCAAGGTCCGCCGCCTGGACATCACGAATCTGCCGATCGTGGTCGGTGAGCGCATCCAGGGGGTCTATGGCATCGCCAAGGACGTGACGCGACGCCGGGAACACGAGACCCGGCTGCGGATCCTCGAGCGCGGCGTGGAAGCCAGCGTCAACGGGGTGCTGATCGCTGACGCAGGCGAGCCCGATCTGCCGATCATCTATG